>CAIYQV010000256.1 GCA_903928365.1 uncultured Flavobacteriia bacterium | reverse complement strand
GATCTTTATCCATTCATTGTTCCCTTTGATGTCATTTCGAACACGATTAAAGATGAGTGTTGGTGCATCATCAGAGAACACATTAAGATCCGGAGATAATTTCATTTGGCTATCAATGATCACCCGAATGGGATTTTTTCCACTCAACTCACGCACTGTCAGAGATGGATCATCGTTTTGGGCGGTTTTTCTTCCTATAAGAATACTTTGTTCCTCTGCGCGCCATTTATGGACAAGAACTTTAGTTTCAGGAGCGGTGATCCAGTTGATCCCTGTTTCATTTTCAGCTCTGGTTTTGTCTAAGAATCCATCCTTTGTTTGAGCCCATTTCAAAATGACATATGGTCGCTGGCGTTCATGAAATGTGAAAAAGCGTTTGTTGAGCTCCCGGCATTCTTTTTCCAAAACTCCCGTCTCGACTTGAATTCCTGATTTCTGAAGAATTTCGACTCCTTTGCCGTTAACCTTTGAAAAAGGATCTAAACAACCAATCACAACCCGCTTCAATTGATGTCGGACCAACAGATCAGCACATGGAGGTGTTTTTCCGTGATGTGCGCAGGGTTCGAGTGTAACGTATATCGTTGCTTCCTTGAGGAGTTCTTTATTTTTAACTTGATCAATTGCATTGACTTCTGCATGTGGTCCACCAAACAATTGGTGATATCCTTCACCCAGTATCCGATCATTGAGCACGATGACAGCTCCTACCATAGGGTTCGGTGCCACCTTTCCGGAGCCTAGTCTGGCCAGGTCAATCGCACGCTGCATGTACATGTGATCTGTTGTCATTGGTACGAAGATACAATTTCACGGCGGAAGCAGAATTACTTCTTTTGTAATCGTGAGAAATCGTATTTTCGTCTTTATGGAATCAAATAAAGCTCTGAAAAAGAATTATCAGGTAGCACTTTTACTTACAGTAGCTTCTCTTGGATATTTTGTCGATATCTATGATCTCGTACTTTTTGGTGTGGTGAAAGCCGAAAGTTTGGATCAGATCATGTCTACGGCGAGTGCGGCGGATAAAGCAGCTACGGGAAAGTTCCTTTTCAATATGCAAATGCTGGGGATGTTGATTGGGGGATTGTTATGGGGAATTTTAGGGGATAAAAAAGGTCGTTTGAAGGTGTTATTTGGATCGATCCTCCTTTATTCTGCGGCAAATATTGCCAATGCGTTCGTAACGGATGTAACATCATACGCCATTGTGAGAGTCATCGCTGGAATCGGTTTGGCAGGTGAATTAGGAGCCGGAATCACGTTGATCTCTGAGATGATGTCAAAAGAGAAACGCGGTTACGGAACCATGCTGATCGTGACTTTCGGTGCGCTGGGTGGAGTGGTGGCTTATGCGGTTAACTCAGGAGGACAGGGAATAGCTCAAACGGTGGAGAACTGGACGGGTGTTCTTTATGCCAACTGGCAGATCGCTTACATATTGGGAGGAGTAATGGGCTTGTTTTTATTACTGATGCGTGTGGGAACGATCGAATCCGGTTTTTTCAAACAGGTAAGCTCAGACTCACATGTGAGCAGGGGAGATCTCCGACTCATTTTTGCCAAAAAAGAGAACCTGGTGAAGTACATTCATTGTATTGTGATCGGTATACCGGTTTGGTATGTCATCGGACTATTGATTATGAATTCCAAGGATAATTTTGGACCGCTTCTGGGTGTTTCAGATGTGAATAATGGACAAGCAGTGATGTTTGCTTACATCGGTTTATCTGTCGGCGATTTGGTTTCAGGGTTCTTGAGTCAACTTCTAAAAAGTAGGAAGAAGGTGGTAGTACTTTACCTTGGATTTACGTTGGTATTGTCTGTTGTTTTCCTACTTTTCTTACACGGGATCAGCCTTTCTACGTATTATTTAATGTGTTTTCTTTTGGGAGCTGGAACCGGTTACTGGGCCATTTTTGTAACGATTGCGGCTGAGCAGTTTGGAACGAATATCCGTTCTACGGCAGCCAATACGATTCCCAATTTCGTTCGTGGTTCGGTCAATCTGATCACACTGCTTTTTGGTATACTGGTTTCATTCAGTTTGAATGATGGCACAGCGGCATTAATTGTAGGCGTTCTGTTTGTAATCCTTGCCCTTGTAAGTATTTCCCGCTTGAAGGAGACATTCGGAAAGGATCTGGATTTTATTGAGATCGCATAAAAAAGCCACCCCAAATGAGGTGGCTTTCGATCATTTTATTTTTGTTATTCTTAGTGATTTGTAAGGTATTCAGCAACTCCTTCAAAGTTTGCTTTCATTCCTTCGTCACCTTTGTGCCAGTTCGCTGGACAAACTTCTCCGTTCTCTTCGAAGAATTGAAGTGCATCCACCATACGAAGTGCTTCGTCTACGTTTCTTCCAAGTGGGAACATGTTTACCAACTGGTGCATCACTACACCTTCTTTATTGATAAGGAACAATCCACGGTATGCGATCATTGGACCTGAAGCCGTCAAACTTCCATCCATGTCATACTCGTATTCACCTGCAAGCACACCAAAAGCTTCTGAAATCGTTTTCGATGTATCAGCAACGATCGGATATTTGACTCCTTCAATTCCTCCTTTATTTTTAGGAACTTGCAACCATCCCCAGTGTGATTCTTCTGTGTCTGTAGAACAAGCTACAACTTTTACACCACGCGCTTCGAATTCAGCAAGTTTAGCTTGAAATGCGTGTAATTCAGAAGGGCACACAAATGTGAAATCCTTTGGATAAAAGAAAAAGAGCACATGATTTTTTCCCAAATATTGATCCAATGAAAAATCACTAATGATTTCTCCTCCATTCACAACTGCCGATGCCTTAAATGACGGCGCTTTTTTACCTACTAATACTCCCATTGTTTATTGATTTTTGTTGTTTTAGTTAAATGCGAAACAAAATTACTCAATTTAAGTTTTTGATAAGGATGATTTCTGAAAACGAAAACGCAACGAATCATCATCTCTTCGGCGCAAATGTAGATGCTTGTGGTTATATTAAAAATCAATTAAATTTATATTTCAATAGAAAAAATCGATGATATCATTTCAACAAATACAGTACATCCTTGCGCTGAATGATTTCGGCCAATTTCAAAAAGCCAGCGAAGCATGTTTTGTGACCCAGCCAACCTTGTCTATGCAAGTAAAAAAGGCAGAAGAATTGTTGGGACATCAGATCTTTAATCGTTCTTCCAGTCCTTTGACACTCACTGCTTTTGGAGAGCAATTAATCCCTGTTTTGCGCGATTTGATGACAGAAAATACACGTGTCGACCAATTAGTCCAAAGGACGAATGGCACTTTCGTTGAAAAAATCCGAGTAGGCGTGATCCCTACGATAGCTTCCTATCTCGTGCCAACACTTTTTCAAAACGAGGAGGTAAATTCGTTAGAAGCTGTTTTCAGTTTCAAAGAAATGCATACACATCATTTGATCGAACAGTTGAACAATGGAAAACTGGATGTGATCATTTTGGCTGGTCCCTATCAACAACCGGGAATGCAGAGTGTCAAATTGTTTGAAGAGGAGATCAAGGTCTACCTGCATGGAAATCATGCCAAAGAAATTAATTCCGATGATTTAAAATACAAGAAACCCTGGCTGCTAACAGAAGGAAATTGCTTACGCACACAGATGATCAGCTTTTGTGAGATAAGGGCTCATGAAAATCAGAATCAATGGGATTATGAAGGTGGAAATCTGGAACTTCTCGTTAGAATGGTCGATGCTCAAGGAGGATACACGCTGGTTCCTGAAAATTATTTTTCTGCTTCCATGAATTCAATTTCCTTGTCATCTGTGCGTATTTCGGACAATGGTCGCTTCCCAAGCAGAACAATCATTGGAGTGTTCCCGAATAGATCGATTTTCAGATCAAACATCGATAGGATGTTGCGACAAATTCAAAGGGATTTTAATAAACCTGCTGATCGACTCTATGAATCCATCGGTTGGCAGGGCGATTGAATAATAAATATTAGTTCAAATTCATTATTTTTGCATTGCTAAACCAACTTCTGTTCGATATACTACTGTTGAATCCGAGTCATACTGAAACTATTTTTAGGAATTCCCGTATAAAACAACTTCGGAAAATACCAATGTTGAACTTGAAAAATTACACACATAAACTCATTTTTTCGTTTCTGCTATTATTTAGTTTGAATGCGCTAGGTCAGGATATCTTTTCTACGAATCAAGACCTTTCCAAACTGAGGGTTGAAGACTTGACTGAAACCCAAATCGGGAAGATCAAGATTGAAATGAAAAAGCGGAATTTGTCAATTGACGATCTGCAATCACTCGCCTTATCAAAGGGAATGTCACCCGTTCAGTGTGCTATTCTTTCAGACAGGTTGAAATTAAGTGTTCAGCAAGAGTTGTCTATGTCTGAAACTGCAAACACAAAAAAGGAAGAATCAAAAAATCAACAAGCGGGAACCGAATCACAGAAAATCATTCAATCAGAGAAGTACAGGAAAATCTTCGGATCCGAAATTTTCTCAAATGCCCAGCTAAGTTTTGAACCCAATCAGTCACTGGCCACACCTGGAGGTTATGTGTTAGGACCAGGCGATGAATTAGAGATGATTCTGTACGGGATGCAGCAGTTTCAACAAACTGCAAAAATTTCAAAAGAAGGATATGTGACTGTTCCGAATGTTGGCAATATAAAGATCGGTGGTTTGCAATTCGGTGCGGCACTTGAATTACTAAAGAAAAAATGCGGTACAATTTACACCTCCCTCAAGTCAGGGGCATCTGAATTATCGATTTCACTCACCAATTTTAAAACGATACAAGTAACCATTATCGGTGCGCAGAGTCCCGGTAACTACAACGTATCCTCTTTAGCAACGGTATTCAATGCCTTGCATTCTGCAGGTGGGCCAGGTGAAAACGGCTCATTCAGATCTATTGAACTAATTCGTAAGGGGAAAGTTGTCAAAGTGATTGATCTTTATTCTTTTCTTTCCAAAGGAGATGTTTCAGGCAATTTGAATTTGCAGAATGACGATATCATTAGGGTTCCACCATATGCGAATCGCGTCGAAATAGAAGGAGAAGTGAAGAGACCCGGCATTTTTGAATTAAAGAACGGCGAAGGATTCAAAGACTTGTTGACCTTTTGTTCAGGGTACACGGAAAATGCCTATCACGGTGCGGTATCGATCATTCGGATGTCTGAAAAGAAGAAGAAAATCGTCACCATTGACAAGACAGGATTTGATACCTTGAAATTAGAGTCCGGAGATTTGATTCGGGTAGATCCTATTCTCGATCTCTATGAAAATCGAATACTTGTCAAAGGCGCTGTTTACCATCCTGGTGAATATGAACTGATCGAAGGGATGCGAATTTCAGACCTGGTAAACAAAGCAGATGGGTTCCGGGAAGATGCCTATTTAGAAAGAGCTTTGTTGATTCGTGAACAACCTGACATGCTAAAAGAGGTAGTAGGCGTTGATCTCCGAGCAATCAAAGCGAGTCCAGGTTCGGTGAATGATCTGAGATTGAGAAACGAAGATGAATTAGTCGTGCCATCGGCTTTTGATTTTGAGGAAAACCGAACGGTAGAGATCAATGGCGAAATATTGAATCCAGGAAAGTTTCCGTTCATTCGTAAGATGAAGTTGTATGATCTCATTATACAGGCAGGGGGAATAAAGGAATCGGCCGCTGAGATCGTCGAGATATCACGTGTTACCAATACAGATTCAACAGGATTAAAAATAGAAGCTGAAATTATTACGTTGACTGTCTTACAGGATCTTTCAAACGATTCTTCGAATATAGAATTAATGCCCTTTGACATTATTTCCATCAGAAAAAAGTCAAGTTATAACATGGTAAGTTCCGTTCGTGTAGAAGGTGAAGTGTTATATCCCGGCAAATATGGTATTGGTGAAAAAAATGAACGAATTTCTAGTGTAATAGAACGGGCTGGTGGGTTAAATGACAAAGCGAACAGCGACGGTGTTAAAATTATTCGAACGATTGAATATGTGAATGACTTAGACTCGATGAAAATTGAGCAACGAATTATTACCGTGCCGGTAGATTTTAAACGAATCCTAAGGAGTCCAAAACATAGGTCTAATGTACGAGTGCTTCCAGGTGATCAAATTGTAATTGAAAGGCTTATCCAAACAGTCAAAGTTGTAGGTGAGGTGGAGCTCAATTCTCAGCTTCCGAAAGTTGGAAATAAGCGGGCAAAATATTACATCAATTCAGCAGGAGGTTTTAAAGAAGAAGCTGACAAGAGAAGGGTGTATGTTGTTTACGCCAATGGTTTTGCGAAAAAGACAAAAAAATTCTTGTGCTTTAGAATATATCCGAAGCCTGAGTATGGATCGCAGGTGGTTGTCACTCGAAAAGCAGAAAATAAAAATAAGATGAGCACAAGCGAAATAGTGGGTATTTCCAGTGTTCTATCAAGTGTAACAGGAATGACTATTGCTTTGATCAATTTATTACAGCCATAGATGAAAGAGCAGAACGAGGATGACGTATCGTTAATAGATGTCTACATTAAATCGCGAGAGTTAATACGTTTCTTGTGGGCTCGAAAAATCCTTATTGCTTTGATAGGAATGATGGGGGCTTCTTTAGGATTTACCTATGCTTTATTAAAGCCTGTTGAATATGAGTCTAAATTGACCTTCATTGTTGGTCAAGCTGGAGGATCCAAAGGTTTGGGAGCTTTAAGTGGTATTGCAAGTAGCTTTGGTTTTGGTGGTTTGGGAAGCGATGGTGGTTTATATGAAAACCAGTCTAACTTGATGAAATTCATTAAATCAAGGTCGATGTTGGAAAAAGCGCTTCTAAGTGAAATACCTGGCACCAATCAAACATTTGCCGAAAGATTTGTTAAAGTTTACGAGTGGAACGATGGCTTAAAGGAGGATGTGAAGACGAAAGATATTCACTTTTACAGTAATGAAAATAGAGACGATTTCAGCATAGCAAAAGATAGTGTTCTCTTTGAGATCTATAAGTATATCATTGAACATGAGAAATTATCTGTCGAAATCCCTGATGATGAAGGAAATATAATTACAATTAATTGTAAATTTCAGGAAGACACGTTGGCTAACTATTTCCCTTCTGTGCTTTTGGAAGAAGTATCTACAAGCTATGTAAGTGCAAAAACAAAACTAGCTAAAGACAATGTTCGGATTCTTCAGCATCAGACGGACTCTGTCAGGAGTGAACTGAACGACGCGCTCTACAATTCGGCTCAACAAACGGATGAGGTTTTTGGCCTTAATCCAGCATTTAATATTAAAAGAGTTCCAGCAACAAAAGAACAGATAGATGTGAGGGCTTCTACTGTCCTCATGGAGGAACTTATCAAAAATTTGGAACTTGCAAAGGTCCAATTGAAAGATGAAACCCCTCTCATTGAGGTAATAGATGAACCTCGATTTCCATTGGAACGAATGAAATCGGGTAAATTCAAGTATACATTGCTCATGGGACTGGTATCAACATTTTTAACTATTTTGTTTTTAATTGCTAATAGGTTTTTTAAACGACTTAAATACGAAGTAATATTATCTGAAAAATAATGGACTTGAACGGGAGATCAATTTTAATTACCGGTGGTACCGGTTCGTTGGGAAAGGCTTTAACCAAAAGAATACTTGCGAAATGGCCAGAAATTAAACGCTTGGTTATATTTTCTCGTGATGAGCAAAAGCAATTTCAAATGGCCCAGGAATTTTCTTCCATAGAATATCCTCAACTTCGCTATTTCATTGGTGACGTCCGTGATAAAGACCGACTCATCAGAGCCTTTGAAGAAATCGATTTTGTGATCCATGCGGCTGCCATGAAACATGTGCATATTGCGGAATATAATCCGGATGAATGCGTTAAAACAAATGTAAATGGAGCTGAAAATGTCATCCATGCGGCTATCCAAACAGGCGTGAAGCATGTAGTCGCCTTATCAACAGATAAGGCATGTGCACCAATCAACCTTTATGGCGCAACCAAACTCACATCTGATAAGCTTTTTGTTGCTGCAAATAACATACGTGGCAAACATGATATCAAGTTCTCAGTGGTGCGTTACGGAAACGTGATGGGTTCAAATGGATCGGTGATTCCATTTTTCTTGAACAAAAGGAAGGAGGGAGTACTTCCCATAACGGTTGAAAGCATGACTCGATTCAATATTTCTTTGAAGGGAGGAGTTGATATGGTTTTACACGCTTTGGATAGTGCTTGGGGGGGTGAGATCTTTATTCCTAAGATTCCTTCATACAAGATCACGGATATAGCACAAGCGATAGGCCCTGAATGTGAACATCGTGTGGTCGGTATTCGACCTGGTGAGAAGATACACGAGGAAATGATTACTGCTTCGGATTCGTTCTTTACGTATGACCTCGGAAAATATTTCGTTATTATTCCTCAAATGCCGAATTGGGAATTAAGTGAATTCGTTTCCAATTTCAAGGCAAAACTAGTTCCTGAAGGTTTCTCATACGACTCAGGCACGAATGACGAATGGGAAACGGTTGACTCCTTGCGTGCTTTGATAAAAGAACATGTGGATCCATCCTTTGAAGTATGATGAAACCTATTCCATATGGCAGGCAAAACATCACACAGGCAGATATTGAAGCCGTTGTTGAGACGTTGAAGTCGGATTTCCTGACACAAGGACCTAAGATAAAGGAATTTGAGGAGGCGTTTGCATCCTATGTCGGCTCTAAATATGCTGTTGCTGTTGCAAATGGAACGGCCGCACTTCATCTATGTACGCTTGCATTGAATGTTACAAATGGGGAAAAAGTAATCACTACTCCGATCACATTTGCAGCTTCCGCGAATTGCGTCAGGTATTGTGGAGGCGAAGTTGTTTTTGGAGACATTGATCCGATCACCTACTTGTTGGATATTAATTCGGTAAAGAATTTGTTGGAATCTGCTCCAAGAGGTACATACAAAGGAATTATCCCTGTTGACTTTGCAGGAAGAGCTGTGAATCTCGAAGAGTTTAGGAATCTGGCGAATGAACATGGTCTGTGGATTATTGAAGACTCGTGTCATGCTCCCGGAGGTTTTTTTATTGATTCTCAAGGGGCTGAACAAAGATGTGGGAATGGAAACTATGCGGATTTGGCAATTTTCTCATTTCATCCGGTGAAACATATAGCTTGTGGGGAGGGAGGAATGATAACTACCAATGATCCTGGTTTGTATGAAAGGCTATTGATGTTGAGAACTCATGGAATAATTAAGAGTGAGAACGCCTATTTAAATTCGATCGAATTTGCAGGTGGGACTGGTAATTACCCCCTTTGGTACATGGAAATGCAGGAGTTGGGTTACAATTACCGTCTTACTGATTTTCAGGCGGCCTTAGGATTAAGTCAGTTAATGAGAGCAGAAGAAGGTATTTTAAGGAGAAGAGAAATTGCAGAGAGATACCAAAATGCATTCGCTGAACGGACTTTTATCAAGGGGCAATCCGGTGTGATTGAAGGTCATGCGTATCACCTCTATGTGTTGGAAGTTGAAGATCGTTTAGGTCTGTATAACTATTTAAGAGATCAGAATATATTTGCCCAGATCCACTACATTCCATGTCATCTTATGCCATATTACAGACAAATGGGATGGAAAGAGGGTGATCGACCATATTCAGAGAATTATTACCAACGGTGCCTTAGTTTGCCTATGTATCCAACCCTTTCAAATGAAGAACAAGATTTTGTGATTAAGGCAGTGACAGAGTTTTATGTCTAACCTTTGCATCATACCAGCGAGAGGAGGGAGTAAGCGTATTCCGAGAAAGAATATTCGTGATTTTTTTGGTAAACCAATTATTGCCTATTCGATAGAGGCAGCGCTGAAAAGTGACCTGTTTGATGTAGTAATGGTTTCAACAGATGATAAAGAAATTGCTGATATTGCTCTTCAATTTGGCGCAGAGGTGCCTTTTCTGCGTTCAAAAGAGAATGCAGATGATTTTGCAACCACTGATGATGTAATACGTGAAGTCTTAAGTAATTATTCCAAGCATAATCAAGAATTTGACTTTGTTTGCTGTTGTTATCCTGCATCACCATTGACAAGTCCCACACATTTACTGGATGGGTTGAATACTATAAAAGAAAAAGGGGCTTCTCTGGTTTATCCCATAGTGAAGTTTTCATATCCCATTGGCAGAAGTTTGAAAAAAGAGGCGGATGGACGTGTAAAATTGAACTGGGCAGAAAATGGAACCGAAAGGTCACAGGATTTATCTGAGGCATTTCATGATGCAGGCCAGTGGTATTGGTACAACGTGTCGGATTTTATTCACAGATATGAAAATCTTACAACGGAAGCCTATGGAATAGAATTATCAAATTTAGAGGTTCAGGATATAGATAATATAGATGATTGGATTTTAGCAGAATTAAAGTTTCAATTAAGACACAATTCTCCAAAAAATGAGCGTTAAAACCGATTACAATAAAAAGGTTTTTTTATGTACTGATGGAAATGCAACACTTGGTATGGGGCACATTTATCAGACGGTAGCTTTGATTGGTCATTTGTCAATGGAAATTGATAAGCAGAATATTCTCATAGCAACGAAAAGTGACGAATTAATTGTGGAATTGTTAAGGAAAACGGAAGTAAAAGTTCTTTCTTTATCTAATGATGAAGAAGTTTTCGATGAGATATTGAATTTTGGTCCAGATTGCGTCGTTATAGATAATTTAAATGTTTCTGTAGACTTAGCCAAAAAAATTAAGTTGCGCACTGATTCAAGATTGGTTATTTTAACTAATTTGTCGGATGCGAATAGTTTTGCTAATGTTACTGTGATGGCAGGAATGGGTAGCGGTTTTAAGAATATCAGAATTGAAAATGAAAATCAAGTTCAACTTTGGGGACCAAAATATTGGTTATTGAGACCTGAGTTTTTAAATGAAAAGGATAGTAAGACCAAGAATCGTAAAGTTCCCGCCAACTTGCTTTTAATTTTTGGAGGCTCTGATCAAGCAAATTTGTCCACAACGTGCCTTAAAGTTTTAAAAGAAATAGAAGTCGTAAAACGAATTGGAATCGTATTGGGGGCTTCATTTTCGAACTATCAATCCTTTGATCCGGTTTTCAATGAGGTTAGTAAGTTAAAAGAGGTTACGGTATATCGTAATGTAAATAATGTTGCCGAGCTCATGAAGTCATACGAACTAGTCCTTGCCTCACCAGGATTGTCTTTTTTTGAGTCTCTACTGCAGAACACTCCTGTTTTGTGTTTTCATCAAAATGATTTTCAAAAGGAAGCATGGGAAGGTTTTATTCCGACTTATGATTTGGAGGATGTGAAGGATTTAGATCAATTAATTTCAAATAAAACATTTGTTTTTCCGGATGATGAAAACATTACAAAAATGGAAATAGGCGAAGGTTGGAAGGAAATTGTCTATGAAATTTTAAAGAATTAGGATTATGAAAAAGAAAATATTGGTTTTTGGGTCGGCTGGGTTTATGGGATCCTATCTTCTTAATGATTTATCGAAAAGTGGTTATGACGTAACTGCTTCGGATATTTCTGAAGCTGGTGAGGAGTTCTGCAAGTCTCTAGGAATAAGATATGTCAATGTAGATATTACCAGATATGAAGAGTTTGCGAAGTTTGAAAATGGCAGCTATGATACAGTTATTCATTTAGCAGCTCATCAGCCCGCAAATGTTAGTAAAGAGTCCTATGATCCTGCAGATTACGTCAAAGTGAATGTATTAGGCACCTTGAATATTTTAAAGTTCTGTAAGGAAATTGGTGCAGAGAAAATAATTTATGCAAGTTCCCATCGCAATACCCAGGGCTTGTGGATTAGTGATGATCCAATTTCTGAATCTGATGGACGTGCTGTAAAATACGATACAGAATATTCGATGTTCAGTATTTCTGAAAGTGCTGCGCAAGATTGTGTAGAGTATTACAGTCATCAGCATGGTTTAAGAGGTATAATATTCAGGCTGCCTCCTGTCTATGGATATGGTCCGCATACCGAAATTTATAAGGATGGCGTGCGAATCAAGACAGGTTTTCAAATTTTTATTGAAAGAGCTATGGCCTGTGAACCTTTGGAAGTGTGGGGAGATGCAAACAAAGGTAGAGACATTGTATACGTGAAAGATGTTATTGAAGCCTTTTTAAAGACAATTGAAAGTGATTCAGCGAAGGGATTATACAACATCACGTCTGGAAAGAGACTTACGCTCATGGAAGAGGCCAATACAATAGCTAAAGTTTTTTGGGGTAATAATGAGGTGCCCAAAATTATCCATAGACCAGAAAAAGAAAACGGAATTGACAATTTCTGTTATGATATCTCAAAGGCAAAACAAGAACTCGGTTGGGAACCTAAATTTTCCTTTGAAGACATGCTGTATGATTATGTAAAAGAGGGAAAATCAATGCAATACGCCTATTTGTTGGAAAAGCGATTGAATATGTTTGATGAGGAACAATAAACTATAGTATTTTTAATTAAAATAAATTCATATGGAACAAATTGAAGGCCTTGAATTGATGGGTGAAAACGTAAAAAGCAAGTTGAAATATTGCGGAGAAAATGTTAAGATTTATCCAATGGCAAAAATTGCTTTCCCACATGTAGTAGAGATTGCTGACAACGCGAAGGTTAGAGACTTTGCATTCATTTTCGCCGGAGAGGGAGTGAAGATTGGGGAGTACACAGATATTCAACCTCATACAACTATTTGGGGAGGTGGATTGACTATAATCGGTGCGAGAGTATCCACAGGTCCAGGTACAGTTTTCTTATCTGCAACTTATTCCCATGCACCGGGTCTTAGAATGGTTGATGGTCTTCCTGAAGGTGCAGCTAAAGCAATAGGGGGTAAATTGGAAATTGGTGATGATGTCTATATTGGTGCAGGAAGTGTGATCATGCCGGTTACTATCGGCGAAGGAGCGGTTATCGGTGCGGGGAGTTTTGTGAATAAAGACTGTGAACCTTATGGTATTTATGTTGGAAGTCCGGCAAAAAAGATAGGTGAAAGGCCAAAACTGGATCCAATTACCTGGTAAAATTTGGATAAAGAAAAAAGTTAACAATCTGGAATAATTTCGAATTGAGTAGTTAATATGCGATGTGTTTTAATTTTGGGTGCTGGAGAAATTCAGGTGCCGGTTATCCAAAAGGCTAAGGATTTAGGTTTATATACGATTGTTGCTGATTTTGATCCAAACGCTCCTGGATTTGATTTTGCTGATGAAAAAGCTGTTGTGAGCACTATTGATCTTGAAAAAGTCAATGACTTAGCAAAAGAAAAAAACATTTCGGGTATACTTACTACTTCAGACTATCCTGTAAATATCGTTGCAAAAGTCGCCGAAAATTTAGGGCTTAAGGCAATGTCGCCTTCTGTCGCGGAGCTTTGCACGAATAAATACCTGCAACGCGCCTTTTTTGCTGAAAATGGTATCAAAACCCCAAAATTCAGGTTGTTAAAGTCCGAAGAAGACATTCAAGATTTTTCGTATTTTCCTAGCATAGTAAAACCTGTTGATTCTTCCGCAAGTAGAGGGGTGAAAAAAGTTGTTAATTCTAAGGAACTTGCAATTCAATTTGATATTGCCATCTCTCAATCGAAGCAGGGACAGGTAATTGTTGAAGATTATATTGAGGGTAGAGAATTCAGCGTTGAGTGCTTTGTTCAGAACAGCGTTACCCACATTATCGCTATTACAGAAAAGAAAACCATTGGTGAAGAAAATGGCTTCTTCGTGGAAGATATGCATCTCATTCCTGCAAGAATTAGTTCCAAAGAGGCAGAATTAATTAAAAGTGAAGTTCATTTGGCAATCGAAACAATGAGAATGGATAATTGTCCCGCTCATGTTGAAATAAAATTAAATGACACTGGCGCTTATATTATTGAAATAGCATGTCGTTTGGGTGGAGATTATATTACTTCCGATCTTGTGCCCTTGTCAACCGGGGTAGATATGCTGGAAAATTTAATAAAGGTTTCCCTAGGAGAGAAAATAGATGTCGTTCAAAAGTTTGCAAGATATTCCGCCATTCAGTTCTTGAATTCAAAAAATTACGAAAAATGTATTTCGTTCATAGAAACAAATCCTAAAAGGATCCATAAACAGGCTGTCAAACCGTTTCACGACCGTCCAATATCAAGTTCAGGTGATAGATTGGGACATGTAATTGTGCACAGTGGTTCAAAGAATGAACTGGATGAACTCATTTTATTGATGCAATAATTAATCTAATAACCCCTTGCATGAAAATTGGAAAATACAAAATTAACGAGGAATCACCGATTTTTATAATTGCTGAACTGTCTGCAAATCACAACGGTAAAATTGATATTGCAATTGAAACCATCAAAGCTGCTAAAAGGGCGGGTGCAGATTGTATAAAACTTCAAACCTATACCGCAGATACGATTACCCTGGATTCGCGTAAAAATGATTTCATGGTGAAGGGAACCATTTGGAATGGGAAAAATCTGCACGACCTTTACAAAGAGGCATATACTCCCTGGGAGTGGCATGAGGAGTTGTTTAAAGTTGCTTCAAATGAAGGTTTAGAATGTTTTTCTTCACCGTTCGACAGAAGCGCAGTGGATTTATTGGAATCATTAAATACCCCAGCTTACAAAATTGCTTCTCCAGAAATAACGGATATACCACTAATTGAATATGTGGCATCAAAACATAAGCCAGTGATTATTTCAACCGGTATTGCTGAAATGGATGATATTGAATTGGCAATTGACGCCTGCAAAAGAATGGGAAATGAACAAATTGCTCTTTTGAAATGCACGACAAGTTATCCTGCGCCTATTGAAGAAGCCAATTTAAAAATGATTACAGATTTTCAATCCAGGTTCAATGTGATTTCCGGCTTGTCAGACCATACAATGGGAAGTTTAGCGCCTGTATTATCCACGTGTTTAGGGGCTAAGATCATAGAGAAACATTTTATTCTGGATCGCGCTATGGGCGGGGTTGATTCATCCTTTTCAATGGATGAAAGCGAATTTACTGATATGGTCAGGGCGGTACGTAATGCAGAAAAGGCTTTAGGCAGAGTGGATTATGAGCTAACTCAAAAACAACGGGAAGGAAAAACGTATTGTCGTTCGCTCTATGTGTCAAAAGATATGAAAGAGGGAGATTTAATAACAATGGAAAATGTTCGTTCTGTCAGACCGGGGTATGGACTACACCCCAAATTTTTAGAAACGATCTTGGGAAAACAGGTGAACTGTGATTTAGAGTTCGGGACTCCAATGGACTTGAAATTTGTGAATTTAGAGAGCTTGATTGAATGATACCGCTGCGCTATTTTGGAAATAAAGTACTTCAATATGTTTTTTTGAAGTACGCATCCTTTGGTATACAGTTTCTAGCTACATTATTGATAGCCTACAAATTAGGGCCAAAGGAATTTGGAAATTGGTCCTATGTTCTTATCATTTTACAGGTGTTTAATTCATTGAATTTTGGGATTCCAAATGCCATAAGTAATCAACTCTCCATTAATAAGCATCACGAAAAATTTAGCGAATTTGTATTTAAAAACGGGATATCCTTATTGATAGTCAACCTGTCCATTATTTCTTTATTTTTTTTCCTTTTTATCCATTCTGAGTATTTTTCCTTACATAGTAGTAACATAGGATATTCCATCTTTTTCATTTATTTCACAATCATTCTATTTAATATCAACATTTTTTATCTGGGAATATTAAGAGTGTATGGAGACTATAAGCTTATTAATTTTTATCAATTAATTCTTCCGGTTTCTCTATTGGTTGTCATTGTATTTGTTAGTCAGACCAATTCAATTAATTGGCTTTTGGGAGGACAGATGTTGGGCTATCTCATTACGACATGTTTGTTTTTGTGGAATACTCCGCTTCAACTCGGCTTCCGTTTTTCATTTAGATATGTTATTCCCAGTTTAGTACAGGGACTAAAACTTTTTTTGCATAACATTTCTCATTTTTTCATTCCTCTTGCCACAAGGTTTGCTGTAAGTACTTTTTTTAGTTTAGAGGTTTTTGGTCTCTTTTCCTTTGCTTTTTCCATGTCTTCTGTAGTAGTACTTATTATGGGGTCGTTTTCGTTTTTGATTCATCCAAAATTGTTGAATCGACTTTCAAAATTGACCCCGGGATCCAGTCAGTTGTTGGATTCATTAAGAGAAGATTATGCAACGCTTACAAATATGCTACTCCATCTGGCTACATTGTTCTACATGATTTGTATTCAATTTTTTGTGGAATATCAAGATACGGTTAAGTTGTTTTCGATATTATGCATGGCGCAAGCCCTGTTTTCTATGGAATTTGGCTTTTCTTCACTTCTTATGGCAAAAAATAGAAATGGGAACTTAGCAGTTGGGACGTTTTTAATACTTTCACTTCATGTCATTTTGTTGGTTGCCGCAGGTCAATTTACTTCCAACCTCATGATCATCTCACTTTCTTTGTCATTCTCCTATGTGCTTCTAACTACCACTTATTTTGTAATGTGTAAAAAGTACATTTTGACTGATGAACAAAATGCGCTTCAATATCTTTTTAAAGATGTGTTTAAAATCAAACTGATTATTCCCATTCTTTTAACATTGGTTATTGATTTGACGGATTTTTCAACGTTATTCTATGGCATACCTGTCATCACTTTTTTTCTGTTAAACAGACAAGAACTACTCAATTTAAAATCAAGAACTCAGCTTATATTGAATAATAGCTCTGTTGTAGATTTATAAATATGGTGCAAAATAACTTTTGATTGGCTGAAGTAATTTCAAGTTAGTTATTAAGTCTAATTTTGAAGAACAATATACCGAACCAATGTTCAGTTTGATCAATTGAAAAAACAAACATCTGAAGTCTGCCTCCATGAAAAAGTCAAATTCGCAATGAATCTTCATTCATAAGAAGGACTGATTTAATTTAAAATTGATTTGAGAAATGCTAATGAAAAAAATGTTCAAACAATTCATGTCTTTTCTTTTACTAATACTCGTGAAAGCAAGAAATTTTATGAGGAGGCGGACTTCGTATTTGTATACATTCATCGTGAAAATCAAAT
>CAIYQV010000255.1 GCA_903928365.1 uncultured Flavobacteriia bacterium | reverse complement strand
TTTGATGAGATATGGCGGAGCAAAGACTATGTGAATTTTCGGCGTCAGGTGTTAACGGCACGAAATGAAATAGAAATTTGTAAAAATTGCTCTGAAGGAGCGAAAGTGTGGGCGTAAAACCAAAAAAATGAGATCCTCCCGTATAAAGTTTCTTTTGATTGCTTCATGCATTGCAATAATAGCGATCGTCATTGTCAGAATGACTCATCGAGAAGAGCCTGAACGACCTGAAAAAGTAGTAAAAAGTACTACTGAAAGTCATTCAAAGCTAGACCATGAAGAATCAAAGGATTCGATAGTTAATCCCACTTTGGTCTTATTGCCTGAGGGACTTGAACTTCCAGCGTGTACAGCATCTCAGATCGTTCGGCATGCAGGTTATTCACTTCAATACGACGAAGGAAATGAGCAAGCCAAATGGGTAGCATATCAACTTACCTCTGCGGAAACGATCAAACGATTTAAACGAACGGATAATTTCGCGCCAGACCCCGTCATTGCTACCGGTAGTGCTACAGACCTTGATTACAGAAGGTCAGGATACGACCGTGGACACCTTGCGCCTGCTGCCGATATGGGTTGGTCGTCGCAAACGATGATAGAATCTTTTTACTATAGCAACATGAGTCCGCAAATACCAGGATTCAACAGAGGTATTTGGAAAAGATTAGAGGAACAAGTCCGCAGCTGGGCAGTGGAACTAGACACGATCTATGTGGTTACAGGCCCCGTTCTAACAGGAAAAATGAGCTATATAGGACCGGATCATGTGGCGGTGCCGAATTACTACTATAAGGCTATCCTATATATGCGCGGGAAAGATGCTCGAATGCTTGGATTTGTCATGCCCAACAGAGCCTCTCGAAATTCCCTGGATGATTACGCGGTTTCTGTGGACAGCATCGAAAAACTTACCGGACTTGATTTGTATGCAGGTCTTCAGAATGCTGTCGAAGCATCTTTGGAGAACACGGTTTGTATTGCTTGTTGGAACTGGTCATCTGCAAGATCACATGTGAGAGCAACTGAGCAGGAATCACAAAGTGTGCAGTGCTCGGGCATCACAAGAGCAGGTCTTAGATGTAAAAGAATGACCCGTAATGCAAATGGGAGATGCTATCAGCATCAATAAAAAAAGCGTCCCACTCGGAGACGCTTTGAATATCATTTGAAGGTAAAATCTTAATGCTCTTCTTTCGATTCGAAAATACGTTTTGGACGTAATCTTTCAAAGATATCAATAGTGATCCAGAATGGAACGATAAAACCCAAAAGGAACAACAACATCCAAAATGCCATACCGGCAATTAATAGGAATAAAACGATACCAAAAACACTCATCGTATGAATTGATTTGAAAGTTTACGAGTCAAAAGTAATAAAATATTTCATCTGACATCGACCAGTGGATGAAAAAGAGAGATGTTAAGGAATCATTATGTCTTTGTTTTAACGATATCGGTCAACCTTTATAGCCGATATTTCACTAAATTTGAAGCGATTTCACCGTGCTTTGGGAAAGACAAAAAAACATGTGCTAACCTTTGAACAGGAATACGATTTTCAAATGATCGGACTCTGTTCCCATCACAACGATTACCGTTTGGCTTGGGGTATCAACGATGCGTTGTCTGTGGGGTTAACAAAATGTGCCGAGGATTTTGTGGTAGTGAACAAGAAAGGCCAACGCGTTTCAGAGCACTCACTTTATGAATTTCGGGATCAGGAAAATATGATGGAATATTACTTGGTCAAGAACAAAAGCCTGGGTAAGTATTTGATTCCTGAGAAACCCACCATTGATTATTTTTTGTTTCTTGTGGAAAATCATTTGCTCGAACCTGAAGACATTTTGAGCAAATTAAGGACCATCCCAAGTATCCTTGGGGGCTTCTTATTTGACCCCGAAGAGTTTGAATCAACAGAATTGTTGGTATTTAATTGATTTATTGAATGAAAAAAACGAAGATAGTTGCCACCCTCGGGCCGGCATCAAGTGATAAAGATGTGCTGAGACAGATGTTCGAAGCAGGAGTGAATGTATGCCGCTTGAATTTTAGTCACGGAAGTTATGAAGACCATGCAAAAGTGGTGAAAACAATTCGCGAGTTAAATGAGGAAACAGGATTGAATGTTGCCATTCTCGCCGATCTTCAGGGACCAAAGATCCGTACCCACGAGATGGAGAATAATGGCGTGGAGTTGATCAATGAAAGCGAAGTGGAGATCGTTACTGAGAAAGTTCTTGGGACTGCCAGACGTTTCTCTATCAATTATGCTGATTTGCCTGCAGATGTAAAGCCGGGTGAACGTATTTTGCTTGATGACGGAAAGCTGGCACTGGAGGTACTCTCGACAGATGGAAAGTCAGCAATCAAGGTCAAAGTGGTACACGGTGGAATTTTATCATCTAAAAAAGGTGTCAATTTCCCGAATACACGCATTACAATGCCATCTCTTACGAGTAAAGACTTACTTGACCTTCAGTTTGCGCTTGAGCAAGATGTGGATTGGGTGGGACTTTCATTTGTGAGATCCGCTCGTGATATCATTGAATTGAAACACATCATATCGGGGGAAAAGAAAAAGGCGAAAGTGATCGCTAAGATCGAAAAACCGGAAGCTATTGAAGACATCGATGCAATCATCCGTGAAACAGATGGTTTGATGGTCGCACGTGGTGATCTGGGAGTGGAAATTCCTTATCAGAATGTCCCATTGATCCAGAAAATGTTGATTCGTAAGTGTGTGTTGCACGCGAAACCAATCATCGTGGCTACTCAGATGATGGAAAGTATGATCACCAATATTTCTCCAACCCGTGCTGAAGTAAACGATGTGGCAAATGCCGTGCTTGATGGTGCCGATGCTGTGATGCTTTCAGGGGAAACATCCGTCGGAAAACACCCGATTGAAGTGATCAAAACCATGGCGAACATTGTTACCGAAATGGAGAAGTTCGAAGGAATCTATAATAAAGAAGAAATTCCTGACAGAGACCATTCCCGATTCATTACGGATAGTATCTGCTTCAATGCATGCAGACTTTCGCAGCGTGTGGAGGCCAATGCCATTCTCACAATGTCCTTTTCAGGATATACTGCATACAAGACGGCTTCCCAAAGACCTAAAGCACCGATTTATGTTTTTACCAGCAACAAAAACATCCTCACACAATTAAATTTGGTTTGGGGGGTAAAGGCTTTTTATTACGACAAACACATCAGCACGGATCATACGATAGCGGACATCAAGTATTTATTGAAGCGCGAAGGGCTTTTACAACAAGGTGATCTGGTCATTAACATCGCATCTATTCCGTTAGAAGACAGGGGAAGTTCCAACATGCTCAAATTGAGTTATGTGGAATAGTAAAATGTGATTAAGTAGCGCGTTTTTGGTGATTTTGGTTTAGTTAATTCTTTTTCTTTATCTTTAGGAAATCTAAGCTCAAACCTAAACGCGTAAGATAATTTGAAACCCTAAGAATGAAACGATTTCTACTGTTTTTTGTAGGTGCGTGTGTTACTACTGTTTCCTTTGGTCAGCAACCACAGCAACTTTGGTCAAACCGATTTAATGGTACCGGAGACTTTTCGCAAGAATTTTCTTCCATTGGAGCAGCTTCGGATGGAAGTTATTTCGCTGGAGGTTTTGCTGTGCGAGGAGGTAAACAAAAAGACCTTCAAATTGCCCGCTTAAATGCGAAAGGTGATACCATTTGGTGTAAATACTTAAATGGATCTGCAGGTAAAAATGACGGGTTAAATGACCTTGTCGTTGACTCCATGAATAATGTCATTCTTTGCGGATATTTTACAGAAGTAAACAAGGGAAAGGATTTAGTGGTTATGAAGCTATCCTCTTCTGGTAATGTAATTTGGAAATACCAGTTCAACAACGAAAATGCATCAAATGATGATGAGGGATTGAGTATCGCTACGGATGGCGGTGGTCATTATTATGTGACTGGATCAACGGATACAGAACCCGGGTCTAAAACCAACCAAAACATTATTACCGTAAAATTAGATGAAAACGGAAAGGTTGTTTGGACTAAATTTTATGATGGTTCAGGTGAATTTGATGACGTGCCAAAATCCATAGTAGCCAATAATAAAGGTGAAGTTTTCGTTTGTGGAAATACGGATAATGGATCTGATTTGGATATGATCACCTTGAAGTATGGAACAAATGGGTCTTTGGCCTGGATGAAATCACACAACAAAGGCAAGAATGACGAAGCATCCGGAATTGCTATTGATAAAGGATTTGTTTATGTGGCCGGCACATCCGACAATGGTCGTGAACGCGAGTTTGTTTTAATGAAATATTCCTATTCAGGTTCCGAAGCCTGGCCCAATGGCGTTTCGTTCAATGGACCCGCTCTCGGTAATGACATTGCGACAAATGTCTTGACTGACCTTTCTGGAAATGTCTATATCTGTGGAATGTCAGATCAGGATGTAACGGCTGGAGAAAATATGGATTTCTGTATTGTGAAATACAACATTAATGGTACAGAGCAGTGGGTAAAGACATGGGGAAGCACCAAAGAACAACGCGATGTGCCGAGTTTTTTACTTTTTGGAGCAGATAACGAATTGATTATTGGGGGAACTGCTGATATTTCGAGCAATAAGGAATACCCAAGTGGTGATTTTCAGGCAGTCGCATATACTACTTCAGGAGCATTGCTTTGGGAGCAGAGTTATTCGGTTTCAAATGGATATGCGCATTGTGCGGATGGGGCTATTGATAAGAATGGCTCATTGGTTATTACAGGAAAAGTGAGAGTTGAGGGAAATTCTGACAATTGTGTTTTGTTGCAATTCAACACAGAGGGTAAGTTTAATTTTTACAAGGAAATAGAGGCTTCCGGAGAAAATACAGACCGTGTGCATCAACTGGTGATGGATGCTTCTGGAAACACCTATTTGTGTGGGTTTACATTCGATACGGATGGACAGCGTGATATGTTTGTTCAACGAGCAGACACTTACGGTTTCACCAATTGGAAATACACCTACCACGGAAAAGGAGAGGAGAACGATGAGGCTATGGATTTGTGTGTAGATGCCAATGGAAACACGTATGTTACAGGATATTCGAAAGGTAAAAAATCTGATTATGATGTAACCACACTTAAGATTGCACCTGATGGAATGCTGGAGTGGGAAGTGCATTACGATTTTCTGAATGCACATGGTGATGACAGAGGTTCTAAAATTGTTCTGGATTCCGAAGGCAATATCTATGTTGCAGGTACTTCTGATGGAGATGCAGGTTCGAAAACCGATTTGGATATCGTGCTTCTGAAATACAATCCCAAAGGAATTTTGATCTGGAACAAACGTTTCGCAGGGAAATCAGCAGGAGATGAATCTGTTTCGGGACTGAAATGCCTCTCTGGAAATCGAATTGTACTTTCGGGGAATACATTCAATGGTACGGATGACGATATTTTAATTCAACAATACAACGACGCAGGATTATTACAATGGGAAAATTACCACAATGGCAATATTGGGAATGACCGTTCTGCTTCTTTAACGATTGACAACGGAGAAAAGATCACAGTTGTAGGTACTTCTTTCAATGGAAAAGACAATGACATGATTGCCTTGCAATATACTGCTGAAGGTGTTCAAAATTGGGTGAATCAATTTGACGGAGGAAAAAACGAAGAAGGTGTTGCAGCCGCAGCTGATGCATCAAGAAACATTTATGTCACAGGAACTTCTTTCGGGGAAAAGAATTCAGATGTTGTAGTGCTGAAAATGAGTGACAACGGCGTTACGAATTGGGTGGACACCTACAATGGAGCCGATGACCTCAATGATGGGGTTGCTTCGATTCAGGTGGATAACAGCGATTTTATTGTTGTTGCAGGATATTCAGAAATCAACAAGGATCGACCTCAATCAGACCTTCTTTTACGTAAATACCATCCCAATTTTGGTGTCCCGGTATGGAACAAACTGTTGGATGGAGGCGATAAATTGAATGACAGAGCCTATTGCCTTCTTATTGATGACAAGAATAATTTATATATAGCCGGCTCCAGTGCTTCTCTAAAAGGGCAGGAAGATATCGTTTCAATGAAGTTTGACTCGCCCCTCAACCTGCATGAAATAACGTATCCGGGCACGGGAATTAACCTTTTCCCAAATCCATTTACGGATGAAATTACGATTGATCTATTTAATGATAAAGGCGTCCTGAGTTTTATTGATATTTACTCGTTGAACGGGAAGAAAGTAAAATCTTTCAAAACAACGAAATCGGAATTTGTGATCGATAAAAAAGTGGTAAAACCTGGTGTTTATTTGTATAATGTGACACAAGATTCTGAAGTTGTTCAGACTGGAAAAATCATTTTGAAGTAAATTACCTCAGAAGATTGACATGTCCTGTAATAGTTTGCCAGCCTTCAGGTTTATCGCAAGAAATAAATTTGAGAACATAGGCATAGGTTCCCTGTTGCATTAATCTTCCTTGGGAACTACCGTCCCATCCAAATTGGGGGTCATTGGTTTGATAGACTAGTTCTCCCCATTTATTGTAAATGCTCAGCTCCCAGCCGTATACCTCCAATCCAAACAAACCATTGAATTCATTATTGAATTCATTTCCATCAGGTGTGAAGGAATTCGGCACATAGATCGAAAAAGGCTCAACCATCAGTTTTTGATAACTGGTATCCTTGCAGCCAAATTCATTCGTCGCGATCTGCATTGGATAAAGCGTTCCACCCACATGGTAGTTATGAATGGGATTTTGCTCTTCCGAAAAATAGGTCGAGTCATCAAACCAATAAAAGTAGCTGGTCG
>CAIYQV010000254.1 GCA_903928365.1 uncultured Flavobacteriia bacterium | reverse complement strand
CTTTGTGGGGGTAGAAATACTCTTCGCAAAGATATTTTCAATACTTGTATTGGAAGTATGTTGCGAAAAGATTCAAAAGCAATTTCAAGAAATTGCAATTTTGAGTATTCTCCCTTTAGAGAATATGTCACTCGCCTTAGCCCTAACCAATGGTTGGTCATGACAAAAGAGTCTCTTTCGATCAATGTGAATTGTATGATTGGGTCAAACTTAAAAAGCCATAAAGTTTCGCTGTTTGGACAGACAAAACTCACATTGCCAGAAAATTGCGAAATTACTCTTAAAGATCATGTTTTGAGCACTGATTGGAACGTGGAAGAGGATTTTCAAATTGAAATGAACACATGGACAGGGCCAGCTTTTGAGGGTATTGATTTCAATGATCCCTTTTTGAGGTCAGCATACTTGAATTTGATCAACTCAACTCTTTCATTCAAGAAATCAGATTTGCAACTACTTAAAGTGGATAAGGTCGTGGAATCAGCTGAAGTTAAGGGGCTACTAGATTTTGTTTCTGCTATGAATCCCATCCCGGCTATAACAGGAATGTTTGGTCAAGTGACTGGATTCTCAAATGTTCAGCTGATGGTAAATATTGTCCTAGCTATTGTGATACTTTGTATCATTATCTTTCTTTTGCAAAAAACAAAAATCTGCAATCTCCTTTCAAAATGCTGTTGTTGTGTATGTCAGTCAGCAGGGGCTACTATTGGGACTATGGGGGATAATCTACGTGCCAGTACAGCCTCTCTAGCTAACAAGATCGAAGAACAGATGGAAAAGATTTCAATTTCCAAGGAAAAGATTGCCGAGACGCAAAGGAAAGCTCGCCGCTTATTTAAGTGGCGGAAGAACGATCATCAAGAGGGAAACCGAACAAATGGAATGGCAATGGGACTCGAACCAGGAGCAGATGTGTCAAAGGTGAACACCATACCGCTATCAACTGATTCTGCTGGAGCAAGCTCACTAGCACTGCCCATTTTTAAACCAAACATTCCACCTGATGGTTTCTATGATCGAGTTATGAAAACTTCATCTCAGGTTGGAGATGGAGAAACATACACTGTTCCCCCAACTGAGAGGAATTACCCACATTTGGGTGGACCAGACTACACTAGTCCCCAATTCAGGGCACAAACACCAATCAATGGTCTGCGCTTTGGCCCTGATCGGTTTTTGGACGATGACCAACTGTCATTCGATACCGAAAAATCACAAACTTTGTCGAGGAAAAGCTTGAAGAGTGCTTTATCAACAACAAGTTTGTTTCGAGACCCATCCGCAGTGTCACCCGTAAAGTTCGAGATGGCACCACGAATGGTTCGGAAAGAAAAATGCCTTATCAAGAATGTTACGGAAAAAGGTCTTCGTCGATCAGACTTTGAATGTACACTCCATGATCCCATCGAGGGATGTCATGGGACATTTCGCAAATGACACGTCACACAACTCACAACTCACATCTCACATCACACAACAGTTGATTTGTCTTTTATCATATTCCCCGTTGCTAATGTACTACTATGCTATTTGTTACAAGTTTGTTTAATGAAGTGACTTATCATCAAACCTTATAACAGTATTTCAGATGTGTTTACTTGTTGTAAGCTATTTTACTTATGACGAAATAACTTATCATCATAAAATGTTTACTTTCAATCATGTCTTAATCGTACCTAGCAATATTTTTATGACGAAATAACTTATCATCATATTTTGTTAAAGGATCTAATTTGATGAAGTAACTTATCATCTTTTCCTTTCAAGTTTAAACTACTGCCAGCAAGATATTTTTTGCTTTTACATGATGAAGTGACTTATCATCATTTAGTTAAAGTCGGTCAACAATATTTTGATGAAGTAACTTATCATCATGTTAACTCATTTAACTTTAACATGTAAAATATGCTAAAAATGTTGTCTATAAGATTGATGAAGTAACTTATCACCATATCTTATAGAAAATATTCTAATTTGTAGATCATAACATAGCAATGTCTGACGTTTGATGTTCAACAAGTATGTTTGTGAATTCTAGCCAAAACTATGTTTTTGGGCGTCTCGCACATCGTTCTTTCAATAAAATATTTCTAAATATTCTATTTTCTACTTTTATGATAAAAAGAAAATCAACAACATGAGACTCATACCTAACCATAGCTCTTTTTTAGTTCATTATGTAGGTATCTATGCACCCGAGTTTAGGAAGTTTAATATAAAACGAGCCAACTTCCGATGCATAGACACCTAATTTCAATAACAAATTATTGAAATCATTACATAAACTAAAGTCGCACCGGTTATTGCATTTGTCTATGTCTGGGTGTACTTTTCCTCAAACTGTGTCCCCCAGTTAATGAGTACTGAAGCACACCTAAGAACCTCGAGGGTGGGACAAAACCACTTATCACTCGTGTCTTCTCTGAACGCTAAATTCATGTTTCAGAGGCTTCAACTATAAAATAGTTGGCACGAACATTTCCACTCCGAAAGCAGAAAATCGGATGGGTTGACTTGTCTGCATGACAAGTGGTGAATTTAAGTGAGAGATTTCAACATAAATTCACCTCCCCCTTAGGTACTTATGAAAGCTAAGTTATATGCAGCCTTTTGCTTTCCATACTTCCCTTGCTCTGTGCAAAGATCTCTTTCTTTCACAGTGTCAACAGTTTTGGAGACCAACACAAGGTTGATCAAAGCCAGGAATAGACTTTTATAGTATGGATGACCATGTTGTTATATAACAAGGTAAAGGGATAGCACCTTGTTATATAGCAAACCAAACATACCAATCCTACACTCTATTCCTCTTAGTGGTGAGACAGAGACAGAGAAGAGGGGTCGCTAGCAGCGACTGTAAACTTAATAGCTTAAGTTTACTCTAAAGTTGACACAAATAATGTGTTTTTCAATATATGAAATCGTCATCCCTAAATCTAACAGGTTTTCTAATAACCCGTTTAGACCTACGTAAAGGGACTTCGACCGAAGGTTCTACAGTGTCATGTTTGGAAGTCGACTTAGGCACTACCTTTTTTGCCTTTGTCTTCTTCGAAACATCCTTGACAACTATGTCAGGGGCAGCTTCAAATCCTGGACTACCTAATTGAAGGGTTTCTTTCGAAACCTCTCGTGAAACTGGAGCAGGCGCATTTGCAACAGTCTCACGTTCAATAGATACAGGATCTGGGCTTACAACAACTGTAGGCTCCGTGCTTGTTTCAAGAGTTGTTTTAGGTACTACTTTTTGCTGTTCATCCAACCGCTCCTCAGCTGATGGAGATACAGGAACTATTTTGTTGGAATCGATTTGTTCCCTTTGTTCCCTAATACTAATGCTGCTTTCGACTTTTTTCATGCTTTCGACTAAACTATCCCGTTCTACTGACTTAACATGGGGGGTTTTTGCAGTTTCGGACAGGATGATTTTCTGCTCCTGTCCAGAAATCTGCGTGGTTGAGTTGGGATACGTGGTTTCTGTGCTTTTTGCTGGTGTTTCTGTTTTTCGCGGCGCAAGGATTTGTTCTAACTCTAATGTTTTTTGTTCTTTTTCATCCTTAGGTATGCGTTGAAGGAATTCTTTCAACGTCATATCAAGGATGTTTCGTGTCTTTGATGCTTTCTCAATGATTCGATTTTCTTTGTGTTTTTGTGCTTTTTCTAAGTCAACCGCTTGGTCAATGACTGACTGAGGTTTCGGAGTCTTTCTCGCTTTCAATTGTGGTTTGAAAGCGTGAATCCCTTTGAGTGTTGTTCTCAATTGGGTAACTGCCGAACCAGGTTGCTTATGCTTTCTTGAATTCATGATTGTTGTTGCCTCAGATATGTAATCCGGAAATTCGTCAGGAATTGAAAAGATAGTTGACGATTCGGATGCTTCTGTTTCAAGACTACTAATTGTGTCTTCGTCTCGGATTTTGAAAGTTGGTTTAGAGTGACTGCTTGAAGGTGAAATTCTTTTCTTCAATGCCATTGGCTTAGGCAATCTCCAAAACTTCCAATCTCTAAAGTCAATTGGGACTTTGCTCCGATCTTCTTCTGCTAATTCTTTGATTTTCTCGGGAGAAAGGCTTTCTCCCATAAGTTCTCGAACATCGGGTGGCAACATATCGAAGAGTTCAGAGTAAACGTAAGGCTTTAGTTTGTCTCCATGAACTTCCAAGACTTGGTTTGACGAGAAAAGCGGTACACAATAGAATTTTGCTTTGGCGATCTTGGATATCTGATAGATATTCTTGTAGAATTTTGTGTGTTCTTTTGTCGCCGTTGAGTTGACGATAAGGACTAAGTCTCCTTCTTCAAATGGAGTTTCTTTAAATAGTGCGACTCTTTCGTCGAGTTCTTTTTGTAACGAATCATTGTAGTGTTTGATGATGTTTTGCCATTTAGTGCGGTAAACTCCTCGTTTTTCTGGTTCAAGTATATCTTCCATTGGAATTAATGAATGTTGAGGCGGCTTGTTTCCTGAATGGAGACTGAATGGCGTCACAACTTGTGTCGTTTCAGTTCCATCCAGTACTTCCTTGACGTGAGGATGCAAAGATAAAGACAAAGGTCTTGAGTTTATCATTCTGATAACTTTGTCGTAGTCTTCAAATTGACTTTTCTTCTTAAATGTCTCTTTGCATAATACAAGCGTCTCTCGGAGTAGTTTATGCAGTCGCTCCACCTTATTGGCTTTGCTGTGATAAGGTGTTGTTGTTGCAACGACTTGAACCCCGGCTTCCTTGAGGAAGTGTAATACTTCAGCATTTTTGTTGAGTGACCTAGCATTGTCACTTACAATTTTACGAGGAACTCCGTGTTTGGCAAACAAATCACTTAAGCATCTAATGACGGTTTTGTGAGTTTGGTCTTTCACAAGGTAGGAAAATAACACGTTTGAGAATAGGTCCATGATGTTAAAGGCAGCAGCAATTTTTCGTCCCTGGTATGTTTGACCTCGTTCAAAGACCATATGGTCAATCATCCAGGTGTCATTGGGAGCACTTGGTAAAGGAACTCGTCCAAGTGGTATGTTCTTCTTATTTATTGGGCGATGAAATCTGCATGCTCGACAACCGTTGCATACAATTTTAACGAATCCTTGCGTGTTTGCTTCTACGCACTTGTAGGTGTTTGCGAACAAGTGATAGAGAGTGTTCTGTCCGTAGTGACAAGACATAACATGCATTAATGACAATATGTACATCGTCATTTGTGCATCACACACAATTCGTAGATTTCCTGGTGCAGTGAATGGCAATTTCTTGTCTCTTCTAGTGACCAGGATACTATCATTGAGCAGTCGATACCTTTGAATGATAGCTTTAGGTATCTTCTCTTTTGGCATTGTACGCAATGCGGTAATTATTCCATGCAATTTTTCGTTCCTGTTTTGCCTGTCTGACAGGAATTCGGGTGTGATAAGTATTCTTTCCGAGATTGCTCCCAATGTAAATATTTTTGCTGTCTTCTTCTTGGTATTTTTGAAATCTTCAATTCTTGTGATGATGTCGTTCTTCATGTTTGTAGCTTCTTCTTTGTCCTTGAGATCTTCAAACTGGATAACCAGTTCTGATAATAATGCTTTCAGTCGTTTTTCCTTGACATTTACGGTACTCTTCTCCACAAAGAGTATTTGCTGGTGCATTGCTTTAAGAATATCCATTGTTGAAAGTATCATTCCTTCTCGCTTCCATTCGTCGGGGATGGTAATATTCTCTCTTTTTAAATCCGGATATCTTAAGTGGCGATCTGCGAATGCATTGACGTAGGGTTGATATAACCTACTCAATCCGTCTGCTATAGGCAAATCCACTCCTGGTGTATGTACCAGTGACCATTTAAAAGGCAAAGAATATAGTCGATGTGAAAGTCTCGCCATCCTGGCGCTTTCAGGACTGTTATAACAGCTTAGGATGTTAATCAAGGATTTGAGATCTGTTTTGATGACGCATTCCGTACAGCTAGCAAGGTAATGCATGTGCTGTTTTACGGAGATTAATATAGCCATAGCTTCTCGTTCCAATGATGTATGATGAAGTGCTTCAGTTAACGAATGTCTTTTGGAACCGTATCTCACGATACTTCTTCTTAATTGTCCCTTTTCATCCGTTTTTTCATGATAAATAACTGAACCAACACCTACCATTGATGCGTCACATTCCATGAAGATGGGTTTGCTTGTGTCTAGTAGATTTAATCTTGCTGCTTCTCGAATTGATCTCTTGATTTCCATGAATGATTTTAGTTGTACCTCGTCCATTGAAAAGGTTCCTTTGTCGGTTTTTCCTTTCAATAGATCGTAGAGAGGTCCAACTTTCATGGCGTAACTTTCCACAAAAGTAGACATGTAGTTGCAGATTCCTAGTAATGATTGAAGACCCTTCTTTGTGTTTGGGGGTTCGAGTAAATCAAAGTAGTTCTTCCTGTCTTGAGGGATCCATATCTCTTTCCCATTGATGATATGGCCTAGGAATTGTACTTCTTTACGAAATGGTTCGAACTTCTTCATTGATATAAGGAAGTTGCATTTTAATAGATCCGTAAATACTGAATCGAGATCTTCTAAATGTCTTTCTTCTGTTGGTGAGAATACCAGAATATCGTCGATATGTGCTGCAGTGCATGCTTTTGATTTAGGACTTAAAGCGAGCTGAATGCATCTGCTATATTCTCCAGGAAGATTTGCAAGTCCATCTGGCGTGCTTCTGAATGCCCATGTAACATGAGGGTATTTCAGAGAGCTTGGAGTTCTGAATGCTGTTGCCATTTGTGTAAAATGGGATGCTGTGAGGCTTCGATAAGCCCTGACACAGTCAAGAGTAGAAATCCATTCAGCTCCTTGGAGTCGTGTAAAGAGATGATCAACTCCTTTCACCAGGAAGGAATATAAGTTTTTGTCTTCCATGAGTGAATTGATAACTCGGTTATCGATTACAAGTCTGAATTTCTTGTCTGCGATATCAACGTGTTTATTCTGTGAATTATGATGAGTCAGCAGAATTGGCATGTTGTATTTTGAATCTACCGGACGAATCTCTTGTCTTGCGATAAGTTCGTCAAGTTTTGAGTCTAAGACTTCAACCATCTTTCCAACCACAGGATAAGGTTTAAGGAAGATTGGCTTGTCCGTTGAGAGTTTGATATCAATCTCTACAGGTTTTCCATCAATGATGATGGGTCTTCCATCCGTAGGGTAAAATGATAGAAGATTAATGTGTTTGTCGAGCAGTTTTCCGAAGGCTTCTTTTGTTGAATCTTTAACCCCATTTATTCGGTCCATAATGTCAGAATCTCTCCAATTGCCTGGTCTGAACTGATCAGGTATGCCGTCAAGTGAAAATCCTTTATATAATTCTGGGTCAGTCTTCAGAACTGGGGGTAATCTTTCCAATTCTGCCTGTTCTTCGTCAGGGACTTCTAATCCCGGATGTTCATTTATAAAGTCTTCCATTTCTTTTGGGGCACATAAATCCATGATATCAAGGGGCAGATCCCTGTCGTCTTCAAGGGGTAATCCGACGAATTCATGGATAATAACTTTTGGAGGTTGTTTAAATCCGACACCTTTAGCTTTCGGAAAGATGTTTGCTGAACATTTCAGATGATTCTTTCTTTTTAATTCTTGTTTGCATTTATGCTTTGCTCTTATTATCAATTCGTTGATGTCTCCGTCGCATAGAACTATCTCTTTTGGTGATGGTTCCATGTCTGACTTCTGGCAATATGCGCATGTGCAATTTAGGGTATGGAGATCGATTAAACTTGATCTATAGGCTGTATTTCCTGATGTGAATGGAGGCCATTTTGTTTTTTCATTTGGAGGATGAAAAAGATCCATGTTCATGAGAATTTCTTCAAAGCGAACGAGAAAAGGTTCGTGTGGAAACTTAACTCCTTTCTCGTCGCACCCATCAACTCGAATTTCCATTGTCGTGGGAAGTCTCATGAATCTTAATTCATTGAAAAGAGAATAAATCCAATAATCGTAATTCCATTCAAGAGGATTTTCTTCTTCCCCGTTCTTGGGGTCTTCTCTTTCTATTTGAAAATGACAAAACAACACTCCATCTCTTTTGAACAAGACCATCCATGCTGCTATGTGATTGCTTCCTGCATGCAGAAATGGTGTCTTGAAAACAGGTGAGCAATGATCTTTAAGCTCAAGATCAGATGAGGGAACTCCTTCTCCCTCACGGAGATGGATTACAACCTTATCGATGTTCAAAAACAACTCAGGAGGAATATTGCGCAGAGCGGGTCGTACGCAAAGAGGATGATGTGGATTATACCTTACAGGTATAAAAGAGAATGGAAAAGATTGGAAAAGGTTGACCATGAGGGTCCTTGTGTCTAATGAGATCTCGACACAGGGATCCAGGAAGTAGTAGCAAGTACTTGCTTCAATTGATGAAAGTTCCTTTTCCGCTTTTTCAATATCGGACTGAGTGATGAAGCCAAATCCTTCATCATCAGGTACCAACAAGACTTTTATGTGACGTCTTTCAGGATCCATCATTTTTACTTCCGGTAAAATGTGAATTCCTGGCGCATACATGACAGGTTTGCCGTTCTTCTTTGGCAAAGGGAACTGACATGTAGCAGTTGTTCCATTCACATCCGCAATTTCGAAATAGATTAACAGGAGATTCTTGACCCTCACTGGAGGCAAACAATGACAATGCATGTTGTCCAACCGAGGTATATTTTCAAAGATGAGTTTGGAAGTGACAAAATTATCCATATCCCATGAAGTTTTCTGGGGGATTCTTGTGTCAACTTTCACAACAGGGAAATCTTTGGGAATAATCATTGGCTCAGAGCTTGTGTTCTTCACCAACGCATTAATCTTATTCTTTCTCCGTGTGATCCTTGTAACCAACGGCATGATTTCAAGGCCCTTATTCTTCTGATGTGAACCGGAAATCTCCAAGTTCTCAGGGTCATCAGAAGAGCTTTCAAACCCGGGAAGAGGAGCAACATACAAATCACAACCATGAAACATGGACTGCTTTGCATCAAGAGTTTGCGGTATCCCAAGGGGTATGAAAGTTTCTTTGAAAGGCATAATTGTCACTTCAGCGATGGACACTGCCTGTGTTGTGGCATATGAACCATTGCTTGAGTAACAACTAGATTTTGGTTTTGTGAAGTACGTAGGCACGGGGTCATCACCTCGCCCTACCTCAATGTACATTTCATCATTCTTCCAAAAGTTCGCCCATCTGCAAGAGCGCATGACGTTGGAACCCAGGATAACCTGGTATTTCCCGTCCATAACCACAAATGGAACGTTTGAAACAACGTATCCAGTTTCCAACTTGAAACTTAGATAAGCGACTTCATCTGTTTTTGTGCTTGAATCTTTGACAATTCCTTCGATCCCCATGTGACGAGTTTCGGTATAGATGGTGTTTGATGAGTTTTTACGTATCTCATCTAACACTCGTGGGTGAATACAACAGCTTGTAGCACCTGTATCAAAAAGTGCTAGTCTCTTCTTTTCATCGCAAAAGGAGACATAGATGTGAGGTCTTTTATCAATGACCTGCACAACCCGAGCTTCGCAAATCTTTACTCGATTAACTTCGAGTTTCTTTGCTATTTTCTTTAACCGGTTTGGCGGTCCGCCTGGACTGGTTAATTTCAATGAATGGAGAGGATTAAGTCCTTCTTGATGAGCCATTTCTGAACGTGAAGGATCCGGAGGTTTTGATTTTTCTCCGAATGCAGTTTTCAAATTCATGACGTATCGAAATCCCTTAGTTCTTTTCAGCTTTCGGGTTTTCCGATAGTCACCAATCCATTGGGTGAATCCTTTCATTGTTGATTGGATTAATTCGTAAATGAAGATAAATGGCATGGCGAGATATCCAATGTTGAATTCAATGAATACGCCCACCCAAGCCATGAGGATCAGGGAGACCATTGCAAGAAGCTGCAAAAGGAATCCCTCGGGCATCGAAGCCCAAAACAGAAGATCCTCGTACTGATCTTTGATGAAAGAATTGGTAGGATAGAACCAAGGCAAAGGCGGAGGTTTCTTATCTTTCCCATCCTTTCCTTTCTTCACTTCAATCTTATCACCCAGGAAATGACTTATCCGTTCGCTGACGGTAATCATTGAACAAGTTTCCAAGTCAGGATCTTTAAGTGCTTGACGAGTCTCCGGAGGAGACTGAGGATGAAGACAAATTTCTTCTTCGTGCTCAGGAAGGAAGGATCTTCCATCGCACGTAGTGCTATCTGTTTCATTGAAATCAAAATCCTCTTGCGAAGCAGTGTCTTCTTCAAGTAATGTTCTTTGATAGGTTAAGGGTCTTCTTTCTGTTCGATAAGATTTACTGTCCTCATGACAATAATCTTCGTCGTGGTCATCTTGATGCCCTAATGGTGAATAATCTTCAGCATAAGGTTCAAGTGTCCCAAAAAGATGACTTCTTAGATCCTGAGTCGTGAGATATTTAGACTTAGGCATGTCATTTTCATCCTCATCGTCCTCTTCTTCATCATAATCGTGGAGAACGAGTGACATGATTTGTACGTTTTCAACGCTATCCTCTTCCTCATCCGAACTATCCGTACCATGCAGTAGAAAATGACTGTAGTCCTGGGAATTCTTATAGAAGTTGATAAAGTCGATGCTTTGAGAACCAACTTTTAACATTTCCAGGGGGAGGCTGTCTAGGCAATCAATTTGGATTTTATTGTCGATGACATTCTTTCGAATCTGTTCCATCATTTGTTTATGAATGGTTTCTTCTTTTCCCAGTTGATCGTCTAGAGCAAGGATAGAATCATCTTGTATCTCCTTCTCTGACAGCTGGGTATATTGTTCAATAATGTCACGTATTTCGGCTTCCTTTTTGATTTCCTTGTCTGTTTGCTTATGATTGCTTAGACCACATCCGCCCCCCGCAACATCCTACTGGATTATTTGCTGTACATTTGCAGGGGCAAGATGGGCATTTGGCGCAATCGCTTGCTGGCCCCCATTCCCTAGACCTTGGAATGGTTGTTGCTGCGGGGTTTGTTGCTGTTGCTGGTATTGTTGTGGTTGTTGGAATTGTTGTTGTTGTTGCATTTGTTGTGGCTGTTGAAATTGCTGTTGTTGTTGAAATTGTTGTTGTTGTTGAAACTGTTGTTGTTGCTGAAACTGTTGTTGTGGAGGTTGACCCTGATTATAATTCGGGTTTTGCTGACGATATCTTCCTCCATTTCCATCACGTCGCTGACCTTGTCTACTTCCTCCACCATTTCTGCGATCAGGTTGATATCGGTTATCCCGGACCTGACCTCGCGGGCCACCCTGGTTTTGTTCGTCTCCAGGTCGCAGGTTTCT
>CAIYQV010000253.1 GCA_903928365.1 uncultured Flavobacteriia bacterium | reverse complement strand
GAGCTGGTGTTCCTTTGCCAGTTTTTCCAGTGTCATTTCATAGGATTCGGTTTTCCCGAAGAAATGCATTTGAGTGGCAAGTTGGACAGCAACGAAGGGTTTCATTTTAGTCATCACACCTCTGAACTGCGCTTCATTCATGCGTAATTCAGATTTAGCCCAAAGCAAAATGGAATCTACCTGTAGCGGTGCAAAGAAGTCAAAAAAGGATCCTTCTTGTAGTTGAATGTATTTCAACGCCTCTTGTTGACTCGGTATTCCGGGCAATTCAAGGACAAGTTGTTCGCTTTTCTCTACCTGTTTACGTAATTTTTCAGGAAAGAAGAAATACGTTTTTTCGATGAGGTGCATCGTCCCAAACAAATAAGATGGCTTACTCAAACCTTTTCCTTCGATCTTCCAAAGCAGCGCTTGTTCTTCCAACGGAAAAGGAAAAACAGATGGTTCATTGGTTGACTGACCCCGAACATTGAGAATGGAGAAGAAAAAAATGAATAAAACCGTAATGCGCATCAGAAAGTTAATTCCGCCAGATAGTGATCATCCTGTTCGTAAACACGTGTTGCTTTCAAACCTACGTTCTTCGCCGCCTTGAACAGGTTGTCAAAATCCACGTAAAGCCAGTTGAACCAAGGTCCTTTCTCTTTTTTGTATTTCATCTGAAACCTGAAATTCCCATAGTATTCGGTGTTGAGATCGATCCACATCGAACCATCTTCATCTTCATACAAATACTTTATATCTGATGAATCACAGATCAGTCGTCCTCCTTTATTCATGAGCGATTTTGCATGACGGAGCGTTTTTTCCAGATTGGAAAGTTTGCCGGCAATGCCAATCCCATTCATTAACATAAGTAGGGTGTCGTATTTTTCGTCCTTCAGGTCAAAGAAATCTTCGTCACGGGCGGGAATTCCTTTTCCTTTCATGTATTTCACAGCGCCTGGAGAAAGATCGATGGCTTCCACCTGAAATCCACGATCCATGAGTTCAAGTGCGTGAACACCGGCACCAGCACCTACATCCAGCACTTTTCCTTTGACAAGATCCAAAGCAGTTTTCTCCAGATCAGGCATTTCATCGTAGGTTCTGAATAATACCTCAACTGGAATGATATCGTCATCGCAAATATCCGAACTGACAATAATATCTCCAGGTTTCTTAGTGGTGGAAAAGGCTTGGATCGCTTCTCCTATCGGGTCTCCGTATTTATCGGTCATTAGTATTCGTATTCGTCGTAACCGGTAAGGTCATCTTCTTCAAAATCATCATCAAATTCGTTAAATCCGAATTCATCTTCCTCTTCATCGTTGTGATCCCCATTGAAGAGTTGTTCATTATCTCCTGCTGAACGAGAGTCTTCAGGTGGCGCCATTCCAACAGCTAGTAGTACTTCCGGCACCTCTGGACCTTCTTTTTCGTATCCGATCAATTCGATGAGGAAGATCCACATGCGCATGAAATCGTAAACCAGAATGAATTTCTGATCCGGTTCTTCAAGAAAATCTTTGATCACCGCATTCTTCATCACAGCAGAAGGGGAGTCTACTGAATCATCATCATAGGTCATGTCCATCAAACTGATCTCATGTCCTTTGTCCCATTGGTCATTGGAAACATAAAAGCTTGCCATCTGGTCGCCTTCGAATCGGAAAGAGTGAACAATGGCATTGTAAAAGGATTCAAAGTGATCCGTATCCCGAATTAAGATGTCTCTAAAGATCTCTGCATCCTTTTCACTATCTAACAATACACGGAATTTAAGCCCAGCCATACGATTGAATTGTGTTTAATTCTTAAGTGTAAAAATACGTTTATTTGGCGAATTCAGGTGCATGTACCAGCTTCAGACCCAATTCTTCCGCGATCTTTAACATGTAGTTAATAGCCGCTTCACGTTCGTTTGGAATGAGTCCTTCCAGTATGGCTTCCTTGATGCGCGCTTTGATGATTCCGATTTCTGCACAGGGTCCAAGTTGAAAGGAATGCAT
>CAIYQV010000252.1 GCA_903928365.1 uncultured Flavobacteriia bacterium | reverse complement strand
GTGGGAATGATCTCGCATCTTGGACCACAATTAGGTATTGCAGACGGAATCGCCCTGGCAAACAAATTGAAAGGGCAGGAACGATCCACGATTGTTTTTACGGGAGATGGAGGTGCATCTGAGGGTGATTTTCACGAGTCATTAAACGTCGCTTCTGTGTGGGATCTGCCTGTGATCTTTGCAGTTGAAAATAACTGTTGGGGACTTTCTACACCGTCTATTGAGCAATTCCGATGTAAACAATTCATTGACAAGGGCATTGGATATGGAATGAAGGCGGTGCAAGTGAATGGAAACAACGTACTTGATGTCATCAGAGCTGTCCGTCAGATCAATGAGGAGATACGAAAAGAACCAAAGCCGTTCTTGCTAGAATTGATGACCTTCCGTATGAGAGGTCATGAAGAAGCTTCAGGAACAAAGTATTATCCGGAAGGATTGCAGGACGAGTGGGCAAAGCAAGATCCTGTGACTAATTTTGAACTTTTCTTGAAAGAAGAAGGGCTACTGACAGATGAGATCGAGAAAGCTTACCGTGATGAGATCAAAGAGGAAATCCAAAAAGGATTTGAAACGGCACAGGCAGAAGCTGCAGTGACACCTTCTTTGGAGACTGAAATGGCAGATGTTTATGCGCCGTTTGATCAGCAGGTGATTGATGCTCAAGGTGGAAAAACGGAAAAACGTTTGATCGATGCGATTCAGGATGGCTTGCGCCAATCTATGGAAAAATACCCTGAACTTGTGATCATGGGGCAGGATATCGCGGAATATGGAGGTGCTTTTAAAGTGACCGAAGGATTTGTAGATCAGTTTGGAAAAGAACGTGTCCGAAATACGCCAATTTGTGAGTCTGCGATCGTGGGAGCAGGGCTTGGTCTCTCAATTGCCGGAATGAAAGCAGTTGTTGAAATGCAATTTGCTGATTTCGTGACGTGTGGATTCAATCAGATTGTAAATAACCTGGCTAAATTACATTGGCGTTGGGGACAGAACGCAGACGTCGTTGTTCGGATGCCAACAGGAGCAGGGACCGCAGCTGGACCATTCCACTCTCAAAGTAACGAAGCATGGTTTGTCCATACGCCCGGATTGAAGATCGTTTTTCCATCCACTCCATACGATGCAAAAGGATTATTGAATGCTGCCATTGAAGATCCCAATCCGGTAATGGTATTTGAGCACAAATATTTGTATAGAAGTTTGAAAGAAGAAATTCCGAATGACTATTATACCGTGGAGATCGGAAAAGCGCGTAAGGTGAGTGAAGGATCTGATTTGACGATCATTACCTATGGGTTAGGAGTGCACTGGGCTACGGAAGCGATGAAAGCATATCCTGAACTCACTGCAGAGATATTGGATTTAAGAACCTTACTACCCATGGATACCGAAGCGGTATACGAAGCTGTTCGTAAGACAGGTCGTGTGATTGTTTTGCATGAAGACTGTATGACAGGAGGAATAGGGGGAGAGATCGTAGCGCTGATCAATGAGAACTGCTTTGAATCGTTGGATGCACCAGTAAAACGTGTTGCATCGCTTGATACTCCGGTTCCTTTTGCGGTTTCTCTGGAAGAGCAATTCTTGCCAAAAGGAAGATTGCATGATGCGATTGCTGAATTGGTTCAATACTAAAAGAACTGCCAAGCATAAACAAAAAAACCGATCAAATCTGATCGGTTTTTTTATGAAGTTAAAATGTTTTTAATCCTTCACGAGCGTGTAACCAGGATACTTCTTCATGTCAAACACAAACTTAGTATCTTCTACAGGTGCATTGGAAGTGAATTTCGTAAGTGAATAAGTCATCACCGTTCCGTCTTTCGATTTCATGATAGCCTTCTTCAATTCATTAGTTGCCTTTGAAATGTATAGCGTAATCGTATGGTACTGAACCTTTCCGGCATTCTTTGGGTATAGGTTGATCACGTGTACAGCTTCATTATTCAGCTTGTCTTCCTTTTCATATTTATTCTTGAAACCGGACTCCCAAATGGTCATCAATTTTTTCGGATTCATGGATTCACCATCGTCTTCATTGGCATCCGTTTCGTAGACAGATTTATCTTCTTTAACAATTGTCCATGTTTTGATCCCATTTGAAATAATAGTGTTCTCGCCATATGAAGCATAGTATTTATCGCCTTTCACCCAACCTTTTCCCGTTTCACTTTCATTGGTGCCGGATGCAGCGTTTTTGATGTTTGCGCTAAATTCTACGTAGAAGGACTTTTGACTTTTTATCTTTGTTGAAAGCTTATCAAGAATGGCTTGAGCTTTGGCGTCCTGACCAAAAGATTGGAAAGTTAATAGGACGAATAGGGTGAAAAGAATTCTCATTTTATTTGTTTTCGCTGCAAATATCAGAAATTGTGCCAATAAAACAGGGACTTATTTTAAGAGATTCAATGAAGAAGCTAACGTTTCCCTACAGATATCATGGTTTCCAGAATAATCGATCGTTTTGAATTGAAGTTGTGAGTAAAATTCTTTAGCCTCTTTTTGTTGATCAGAATTAAAATAGGGATCGTTATCACCAAGAATAAAAAGATTCACGCCTGAATTTTCTTTTAAGGTATTTACGGGAGAAAGATCAGGAGGAAAAACACTTGCCCACATGATCAGATGGTCCGATTTCATTCGTGGGTCGTTGTGCCATCTTGCTGCTGTTGCTCCGCCTTGAGAAAAACCGAGAATGATCGTTTTGTCATAGGTGTGATCTGCCGTTAATTTCCGATGCAGTTCCATTAACCAGTTGCAATTGTCTTGGATGTCATCCATTCGCTCTTCTTTGGTCATCCATGAAGCACCAACGCGACCGCTGCTCCCAGACAAATAAAAACGATGCATGCCCTCTGGCGCGACAATAAAGCAATCGTTTAAAAAATCGAATTTCCGAATGAAAAAAGGGGCCAATTGGCCATAACCATGCAGAACATAGATTAAAACGCGTGCACTTCTGTCCCCCGAGGTGGCGTAACGAAAGGTTCGGAGAGATTGAATTTTTTCGACCATGAACATTATTTTTGAATCAAAAGTATAACTTTGATTATGCGCAAAAAGCTCGCAGCGGTATTTTTATTGTTAGTCATGTGGCAACTGTTAGGTGTTTCCGCATGGTTTGAGTTTTCCAGAATAGCCATACGAAAGGAAATTAAGACACAACTTAAACCAGGTGTTCCGGATAAAGACCTCGTGCAGTTTTCTTTTACTTCAATTGAACTAAAAAAGTTGAATTGGATCAAACACAATGAATTTAGTCTGAATGGTCGCTTATATGATGTGGTGCATCGTTCAACAAATTCTAAAGGTTTTATCCTGCTTAAATGTATTGATGACATTAAGGAAAAAGAACTTTTTGCCTCATTAGGTGAATCAACGGCAGATAATCTTGGTAACGATCAACATCCAACACCTTTGTCTTTTTGTGTGAAACAACTCTTTTCGCCCATCGAATATGTTGGTTTTGAAGGATTCACTTTTACTTTATGTAAAGCAGATTTGTCGAACCATACGTTTTCTTATTTGAGGCCATTTATTATGGTTGTCTTAGAAAAGGAAAGTCCTCCTCCGTGTACTTTTAGTTGAACATCCAATAGCCATTTTGGCAATTTTATTCACTAAAAGTTAAATCAAATGAAAGCAATTTATTCATTGATGCTTTGTGTGTTATTTTCGTATACATTCAAAGCTCAATCGATCGTGGTAATCGATCAAAACACGCTTCAACCAATTGAAGGTGTAACAGTTTATAAACAAGTAAATAATTCACTTTTAACAACTTCCAACAACAAAGGAGAGGTCAGTTTAAGTAGTATCTCAAAAACCGAACTACTTATTTTACGCCACCCTAATTACCTTGAAAAGGTTTCAACAATAGAAGAAATTCAACAGCAAAAGGGTACGGTGTCCCTTAAGGAAAATGTTAATTCTATTGATGAAGTGGTTGTTTCAGCCAGCAAATTTGAAGAAAAGCGTAAGGATGTAGCTCAAAAGATCCAAGTGATACGTTCGACAGAGTTGCAGGAAATGAATCAAACATCTACAGCGGATGTCATGGCTAATACAGGAAATGTAATGGTTCAAAAGAGTCAGTTGGGTGGTGGAAGTCCGATCATTCGTGGTTTTGAGACCAATAAAGTGCTCATGGTTGTGGATGGTGTTCGAATGAACAATGCCATCTATCGCGGTGGACATCTTCAAAACATCATCACGCTTGACAAT
>CAIYQV010000251.1 GCA_903928365.1 uncultured Flavobacteriia bacterium | reverse complement strand
GAAAATGAAAACAAGCAACTGAAAAATGATGTATCAATCAATCAGGATTATGAAGAAAACGTCTCAAATGAGGTTGTGGTAGAACCGCTCATGCGTGGTTTCTTCATTACTGGCTTTGCGATAGCAGGACTCACTTTACTTCTAACATTAATAGACCCATCTGGAGCCGTTTCCTTGATTGGACTTGCTGTACTTTTCGTGACAGATGTCGTTTCACCTTTTATTGTTTTGGCGAGTTTAATTAAGAAACACCGAGACAAAGGCAAATACAAAGGGAGACCAATTTTACTGGAACTTCTTTTTGCACTGGTTTCTTTTGGGGCACTTTTGATTTGGATATCTATTAATTTCTAAATCAGTCCTTTACCAGGTCAATCTTCGTATCCGCTTCTGTTTCCAGATCTGTAATCAAGGCTGAACTGCTCACTGCATCAAAAAGGATATCATTTGCCAATACCTCATTGCAGACGTATTCTTTGTTTTGACTAATTGCCCGACGTATCAAATCGTTCGTTTCCACTTTTAACAAGATTCTATCTGTTACTTCCAATCCTGAATCTTTGCGTAAATTCTGAACACGGTTAATCAACTCACGCGCAATTCCCTCTGCTTTCAAATCATCGGTCAATGTAATATCCAAAGCAACTGTCAACCCTCCTTCAGAAGCAACGAGCCATCCGGGAATGTCTTGAGCGGCAATTTCAAAATCGTTCAGATCTAAAACTATATCAGCACCTTCAATTTGTCCGTTCCAGCCATTGTTAGATTCAATTGCAGAAATATCATCAGCTGATAATTGAGCTACCATTACTGCAATGGCTTTCATTTGTTTTCCGTATTTCGGACCGATTGTTTTAAAATTAGGTTTTATACTTTTCACAAGCATCCCATTGCCTTCTTCTAACAGTTCCAATTCCTTCACATTTACCTCAGAAAGAATCAGCTCCTTCACATGCATGATGTTTTGAGCAAAAGAACCATTCAACACAGGTACCATTATTTTCTGCAATGGCTGACGCACGCGAATTTTCTCTTTTTTGCGCAATGCAAGCACCAACGAGGATGTTCGTTGTGCGATATCCATCTGTGCTTCCAAATCCAAATTGATAACTGATTGATCTACAATTGGGAAATCAGCCAAATGAACGGATGTTGCAGCATGTTTTTTAGTTACGGCGTTCAAATCACAGAATAATTGATCCATAAAGAACGGTGCGATAGGTGAACCAAGCACTGCAACTGTTTCCAAACAAGTATACAAGGTTTGATATGCTGATGTTTTATCCTTGGCATCGTCACTCTTCCAGAAACGACGACGACACAATCTAACATACCAATTAGAAAGTTGATCACTCACGAAATCTTGAATCAATCGGCCAGCTTTGGTTGGTTCGTAATCATTGTACGCCGCATCCACCTCTCCAATTAAGGAGTTCAACTTAGACAAAATCCATCTATCAATCTCTGGTCGCTCGTTCAACGGAACATTTTGAAATGAATAATCGAATCCGTCAATATTGGCATACAGAGAGAAGAATGAATAGGTGTTGTAAAGTGTTCCAAAAAATTTACGTTGAACCTCTGCAACACCTTCTAAGTCAAACTTCAAGTTATCCCAAGGTTGCGCGTTGGTGATCATGTACCAGCGCGTCGCATCCGGACCGTATTTCGCAAGGGTGTCGAACGGATCAATGGCATTTCCAAGACGCTTCGACATCTTCTGTCCGTTTTTGTCCAACACCAAACCATTGGAAACAACATTTTTATATGCAACAGAATCGAACACCATGGTTGCTATTGCATGCAAGGTATAGAACCATCCACGCGTTTGATCTACACCCTCTGCGATGAAATCACCAGGATACCCTTTTCTTCCATCGATCAAATCCTTGTTCTCAAATGGGTAATGCCACTGTGCATATGGCATCGCACCCGAATCAAACCACACATCGATCAAATCTGATTCTCTTCGCATAGGTTT
>CAIYQV010000250.1 GCA_903928365.1 uncultured Flavobacteriia bacterium | reverse complement strand
GAAGATTTCAGCGTTCTATCGTGAGCAACGTAACAACGTTCAGTTGATCAACGTATTTGAAGCTTATCCTGCGACATACAAAACATTCGGTAACCGTGACTTTGGTACTGTAAAAGGGATGACGGTATCGTATGATCTTCGTCGTACAGGTAATATACGTATGACAGCTGCATACACACTTCAATTTGCGGATGGAACTGGTTCTGATGCAACATCTGCTTCAGGTTTGATCAATGCAGGTTTGCCTAACTTGAGAAATATCTTCCCATACAACTTTGACCAACGTCATGCTTTTGCTATCACAATGGATTACAGATACGGTGAAGGAAAAGATTACAACGGTCCTGTTATTGGTGATTTCAACGTGCTTGAAAATACCGGTTTGAACATCGTATCTAACATTTATTCCGGTTCACCATACTCAGGTCAAACATTTATTACTGACGAGGCTATTGGTAACTTGAATGCTGGTCTAAATGGTACATTGAACGGTTCTCGTTTGCCATGGTCGTACAGAACGGATGTTCAGTTGGATAGAACTTTTGAACTTGAGTTCGGTAAAGACAAAGAGAAAAAGAAAACAACATTCCTGAATGTGTACTTCCGTGTAACTAATATCTTCAATCACTTTAACGTATTGAATGTATATAGAGCAACAGGTAACTGGGATGATGATGGTTACCTTGCAGCTGCTGCAAACCAGACATCCATCCAGAACCAATTGGATGAGCAGGCATTCAGAGATTATTACACAATGAAGATTCAAAACCCTTACAACATCAGTTCTCCAAGAACAATCCGTTTGGGTGTTAAATTCGATTTTTAATTCATCAGATAGATGTATCCTATGAAAAAGCAATTCATATTCGTAGCCTTAGGAGCCAGTTTGTGCTGGATGAACAGTGCACTTGCTTATCTCGGTCCGAACGACCTGGGTAAAAAAGTAACACCTATCCTTAAAGGAGCAAACTGTTCTCCGGCAACAGCGAAATTGATCATGGAATTCAACGATGTAAAGGCGTTGATTGAGCAGGGTGGAAGTATGTTCCAGAACAGAGCAGCGGGTGTTGCGTCATACGAAGTTCCTAAAGGAAGTGGTACTCACGTGATTTTCGCAGGTGCTCTTTGGATGGGAGGTACTGATGTGAATGGTCAGTTGAAATTGGCAGCGCTTCGTTACCGAACAGGTAATGACTTCTGGCCTGGTCCGTTATCTTCGACAGCGGGAACAGGAAATTTCAATCCTTTGTATCCTGTGGGTGATGATGCAGTGCGTGATTTTGGTGAGGCAAATATCGATCCAGACCAATGTATTGCATACGATAAATTCTTTACGATTCGTAAGGCAGAGATCGTTCGCTTCAATGTTTGGTACGAATGTAATACTGGAATTACCACGGAGGGTTGTGAGGACATCACAAATCCTACAGCTGATGAATTGAACCGTATTTATGGTTGGCCAGCACACGGAGATGTGTCTAAAGGACAAGATTATTTCCTGGCTCCTTATTACGACAGAAACCAGGATGGGGTGTATAACCCTGCTGATGGTGATCATCCATGGTACGACGATATCCTCGGAAGAGATGATATCGAATGTGGTATAGATCGTCGAATTTCTTTGTTTGGTGATGAAACACATTGGTGGGTCTTCAATGATAAAGGAAATATCCACACTGAAACGAGTGGTGATCCAATTGGTATGGAAATTAGAGCTCAGGCATTTGCTTTCGCTACCAATGACGAAGTAAACCGTATGACGTTCTATAATTACGAATTGATTAACCGTGGTACGCAGACGCTATACAATACGTACTTCTCACAATACCTGGATGCAGACGTTGGTAACTATGCAGATGACTATGCTGGTTGTGATGTGTCCAGAGGATTGGGATACATGTTTAATGGTGACTTGAACGATGAGTCGGATGGTGGTAAATTGGGTTACGGTGAAAATCCACCTGCGATCGGATGTGATTTCTTTGAAGGCCCTTATCAGGATGCGGACGGAGTAGATAACATAGGTCCTTATTTGGATGAGGCAACGAATACCGAGGTTGTACCATCTGTAATAGAGGCTGTAAACGGTGGAGGTATCGTTTATAAAGGTATTGGAATTGGTTATTCGGATGGCATCATCGATAATGAGCGTTTTGGTATGCGTCGTTTTACCTATTATACCTCAACAGCACAGTATCCTTATACTGACCCATCTACAGCTGCACAGTATTACAATTTCATGAGTGGTAGCTGGGCGAATGGTTCTGAAATGTTTTACGGTGGTTTAGGTTATGAAGGTTCTACAGGTGTTACTACCGTTCCTTCTGACTATATGTTCCCAGGTGATTCTGATCCATTGTTCTGGGCTACAGGTGGTGAAGACATGAGTGGAATTTTCCCGAATGGATGGGATGAAGCTACGAACAATAACCCACAAGGTGACCGTCGTTTCGTACAGTCTGCAGGTCCATTTATTCTACGACCGGGAGCTATCAACAACATTACTGTAGGGTTAGTTTATGGTCGAGGTTCCGACGGAGACCTATTCTCTTCAGTGCGTTCAATGAAACGTGCAGATACGAAAGCACAGGCTTTATTTGATGCTTGTTTCAAAATTCTTTCGCCTCCGGATGCGCCAAAGTTGACGATTCAGGAATTAAACAATGAGTTGATCTTGTTGATCGAAAACCCATCTTCTTCGAATAACTATCAGGAAGCATATGCTCAGGTGGATGAGATCAATATCCCGGATCCTACATTGGATCGTGTATATCGCTTTGAAGGATATCAGATCTATCAGTTGAAAAACGCAGACGTAGCTATTTCTGATATCCAGGATCCTGAGCAAGCGCGTTTGGTTGCTCAATGTGATATCAAGAATGACATCGGTAGAATTATCAATTTTGAATTTGATGAGGCACTTGGATTCTCTGTTCCAGTAGAAAAAGTGGACGGTGAGAATGAAGGAATTCGTCACTCATTCCAATTGAAAGAAGATGCATTTGCTTCAGGTGACAGACGTTTGATCAATCACAAAACGTACTACTACGTGGCTGTTGCCTATGCGTTCAATCAGTACAAAAAATACGATCCGAATGATGCAACGTCATTGGATGGTCAGAAGATACCTTACATTTCTTCTCGTTTGAATTATGATGGAACTTCAATTGCACCAATCTCTGCTGTTCCGCATAACCCAATGGCGGAGGCAGATGGTACCGTTCAGAACATAGGATATGGTTCGTCACCTAGAATTACACGTCTAGATGGATATGGAAATGGAAACAGAAACCTTGAGTTTACTTCTGAGACATTGCAGTCCGTGCTTACCAATGGATACGTGGAAGATCCGGAATACGATTACGGAATGGGTCCAATTGGAATTAAGGTGGTAGATCCTCTGAACCTGGCTAATGGTTACTTTGAGTGTAAATTCAAGGATTACACGGCGAGTGCATGGAAACCAGAGCCTCATGCAGTGGATACTGCGAATTGGGTGATTTACAGATACGATAAAAAAGGTGGGACGAAAATTGATTCTGTGGAATCGGAACGTACGATCCAGGAGAACAATGAGCAGATCATTCCTCAGTGGGGTATTTCTGTGAATATCAAGCAGGAGCAGTATATTGGTACAGGTTCTCAGTACGATAGAACTACAGAAATCATAGAAGCGTCAATTGATTTCGCTGATTCCTCAAAAAGATGGTTGTCCAGTATTCCTGATAATGATGCATTCTATCCTACAAACTGGATTCGCTCTGGAGACTATTCACCGGACCCTGATACAGATTGTTTACCTGATGGTTTGGCCTATTTGAATCCTTGTAACTACAAAGATGAAGCTGGTCAGGATGATGATAAACTATTTGCTAAATTGCTGGGTGGTGGTATTGCTCCACACAAATTGGTAGGTTATCAATCTGATTTCATGCCTTTGGCTTACTACAACCTTTCCAACCCTGGATCAGCCAGAAACAATGCTTCTATTAGTTTCTTGCCAAGTGTGAACATTGTCATCACAAGTGATAAGTCAAAATGGACGCGTTGTCCGGTGATCGAACTTGGTCGCGATATAAACTTGAATGTTGGAGGTGCTGAAGCTGGTGAAATGAGAAAAAGCTCAAGTGTTGACAAAGAAGGTAATCCGGATGGAACTGGTACTGGAATGGGTTGGTTCCCTGGTTATGCTGTTGATCTTGAATCAGGAGCTCGTTTATATATGGCATTCGGTGAGAACTCCTTCCTTGGTGGTGAGAACGGAGCAGACATGGTTTGGAACCCGTCTTCAAATGTCGTGGATGGGGTAGGTAACCCGATCATGGGTGGAATGCATGCGGTTTATGTATTCAGCTACAAGCAGGCTACCATCAATAAATTTGTTTCCGGATATGACTTCCCGGCGTATGTGCCTTCTGAAGGTGAGAACATGGCTTCAAACCATGCATATCAAAAGATGTTACAGGTGGAAGGAAACTCAACTTCTGCGAAACGTGAATTCTACGGAAGCTTATCTTGGATCGCTTATCCTTATCTTACAGAAGGTCAAACAGTGAATTCTACAGATGTAACCATCAAGTTGCGTGTGAATAAAGAGTACAAGGATTTTGTGGCAACTGGAGACAATAACGGTAATCCAATGTATGGTTGGTCTATGGATGATATTGCTACTCAAACTGGAAGCCAGGATCAATTGGCCGAAGTATTGAAAATGATCAATGTGGTTCCGAATCCATACTATGCGTTCTCTGAGTATGAACGTACACGTTTGGATACAAGAGTGAAGATTACAAACCTTCCAGAAAGATGTACAGTGCGTATTTATACCGTGAACGGTAAATTGGTTCGTACATTCAAGAAAGATAGTCCGGTGACATCACTCGATTGGGATTTGAATAACTATAAAGGAATTCCGGTTGCAGGAGGTGTGTACCTTATTCATGTGGAAGTACCTGAAGTGGGAGAAGTGATCTTGAAGTTCTTCGGAGGTATGCGTCAGGTTGACTTACAAGGTATTTAATCGGGTAGAAAAGTTGAAACGAAAAGTATGATCATGAAAATAAAACATATAATGATTGTCGGAGCTGCATTGTGCAGTGCGTGGGCAAGTGCCGGAAACGAGGATCGTGTAGGTTCAGCTGGAGCTTCTCAGTTATTGGTAAATCCGTGGGCTCGTAGCAGCGCAACCGGTGATGCTGGTATCTCATCCGTAAACGGACTGGAAGCGAGCTTTGTAAACATTGCAGGTTTGGCATTTACAGACAAAACGCAGATCAAGTTTAACTACAGTAACTGGATGGGCGGAGCAGGTATTGCATTCAATAGTGCAGGGATTGCTCAAAAGATCTCTGAATCTGATGTGATCGCTGTGAGTGTGCAATCGATGAACTATGGTGACATTATGATCACCACTGTTGCAAACCCTGAAGGGAACATCGGTTTCTTCTCTCCAAGATCCAATGTGTTCAATGTAGGATATGCGCGTACGTTCTCCTCTTCGATTTCGGGAGGTGTGAATTTCAAAGTGATCTCTGAGAGCATCTCCAACTTGAAAGCAAATGGTGTAGCAATTGATGCTGGTATCCGTTATGTGACAGGTGAGAATGACCACATCAAGTTCGGTATCTCATTGAAAAATGTGGGCCCGGTAATGCGTTTCAAAGGTGATGGATTGGCTCAGCAAGTAACATACATTTCTGTTGGAAACAACGCTTCATTGGAAGAACGTTCAGCGACTTTTGAAATGCCATCCCTATTGGCTATTGGAGGTTCATATGATTTCATTTTCAATGAAAACAATAAATTGAACCTGGCTCTTGGTTTCACAGCGAACTCATTCTCATATGATCAGTACCGTGCAGGTTTGGATTATGGAATGACTGGTGAAAAAGTAGGTTTTAATATCCGAGCTGGTTTTGTTTACGAGCGAGGACTTTTAAATGCTGAGAACCGTTCGAATGCATTGGTAGGTCCAACGGCTGGTTTCTCACTGGATGCATTGGTTGGAAAGAACAAAAGTGCATTGGGAATTGAGTATGCAACACGTTTTGCTGGAGTATTCGGAATCATTCACACGATCGGAGCAACGATCAGTTTGAAGTAAAAAAGATTATTTTTATATTTGTTATACAAGAGGGCCTTTTGGGGCTCTCTTGTTTTTGTTTAGTATCGACAAAGCCTTAAGAACATGTCACAGATTAATTATTACACAGAGGAGGGGTTGAAGAAATTGAAGGATGAACTTCATGAAATGAAAACAGTACAACGTCCGTCTATTTCAGATCAGATTGCAGAAGCACGCGACAAGGGTGATTTGTCGGAGAACGCGGAATACGATGCTGCTAAAGAAGCGCAAGGTATCCTGGAAATGAAAATTGCAAAATTAGAAGCAGTCATTGCGAACGCCCGTTTGATCGATGATGCGCATATTGATAATTCGAAAGTGTTTATTCTTTCTAAGGTGAAGATCAAGAATGTGACCAATGCCATGGAAATGGAATACACACTGGTAGCCGAAAACGAAGCAGATCTCAAGTTAAAGAAGATCTCTATAGACTCACCGATCGGAAAGGGATTATTGGGTAAGAAGAAGGGAGATGTAGCAGACATTCATACTCCTAACGGTATTATGAAGTTTGAGATCCTTGATATTACGCGTTAATGGCAACGCTTTTCACTCGAATCGTCAATGGTGAAATTCCATGTCACAAAGTGGCAGGGAATGATCATTTCCTGGCGTTTCTGGACATCATGCCTCTTACGAAAGGTCATGTACTTGTCATTCCAAAAACAGAGGTAGATTACATCTTCGATCTCGAAGATGACCTATTGGGTGACATGATGGTTTTTGCTAAGCAGGTTGCACGAAAAATGAAGTTGGTGTTGCCTTGCAGACGAATTGGTGTAACGGTAATAGGTCTTGAAGTACCTCATGCACATATCCATTTGATTCCGATCAATGGACTTTCTGATATGGACTTCTCCAAGCCGAAACTTCAACCTTCTCAAAGTGAATTGGCTGAAGTAGCACAACTGATATCTGAAGCATAGGTCATGATCTTTAACTCGCTGGAATATGCCCTTTTCTTACCACTGATCTTCGGATTGTACTGGTTCGTAGCGAAGAAACACCTGGCATGGCAAAACATCTTATTGCTGGGTGCCAGTTTGTTTTTTTATGGATGTTGGGATTGGCGTTTTCTTTTCCTGCTTTCTTTCTCAACTTTTTTAGGGTATTTTACCGGCATTCGTATTGAACTAGCGGGGTCTAAAGGATGGCGTAAATTCTGGTTCTGGCTAAGTATAATACTCAATGTTGGATTCCTGGGAATATTCAAATATTATAACTTCTTCGTTACCTCGTTTGCAGATCTGTTCAATTCAGCAGGAATGCATTTGGATCCTTCTTCTCTGACGTTGAACGTCATTTTACCGGTTGGTATTTCCTTCTACACGTTTCACGTGCTCTCCTATGTCATTGACATTTATTATGACCGAATTAAAAGTGAACGTAACATTGTTGATTTTGGATTGTTCGTGGCCTATTTTCCTTTGCTTGTTGCCGGTCCGATTGAACGTGCTACACACTTGTTGCCTCAAATTCAGAAGGAGCGACAATTTGATTACGCGAAAGCTGTTGATGGATTGAGACAAATCCTTTGGGGACTTTTCAAAAAAGTAGTGGTGGCAGATGGGTGCGCGGAATGGGCAAATATGATCTTTGATGGGTACACGGATTATTCCGGAAGTACGTTATTGATGGGAGCTGTATTTTTTACGTTCCAGATCTATTGTGATTTTTCAGGATATTCGGATATCGCTTTGGGAACATCTCGCCTTTTTGGAATCGAACTTTTACGGAATTTTGCCTTTCCGTATTTTTCTCGCGATATAGCGGAATTCTGGCGTCGCTGGCATATTTCACTTACCACTTGGTTCAGAGATTACTTGTACATCCCTTTAGGTGGAAGCAAAGGTGGAACCTGGATGAAGATCCGAAATACCTTTATTATTTTTCTGGTGAGTGGATTCTGGCATGGTGCTAACTGGACCTTCATTGTTTGGGGAGCCTTGAACGCCTTCTATTTTCTGCCATTGATGCTGACGAATTCAAATCGGAACAATCTGGAGATCGTTGCCCAGGGTAGATATATCCCTTCTTTCCGGGAATTGTTCGGAATGCTCCTTACATTTTTCATGGCGGTGATCGGTTGGATCTTTTTCAGAGCAAATACGCTTGATCAAGCGATCGAATTCATCAAGCGCATGTTTGCTAAAGGTTTGTTCAAGAGTCCGTATCTACCTGAACTCGCTGATCTTTCTATTGCATTCATTATCTTTTTCCTGATCATTGAGTGGTTTGGAAGGGAACAGAAATATGCATTGGAAAAATTAGGAACCCGCTGGTTTACGCCTTTCAGATGGGCGTTTTATTCGTTCTTGATCGTGTGTATCATTGTTCTTTCAGGTAAAGAGCAGGAGTTCATTTATTTTCAGTTTTAACTATGAAGAAGCTTTTGATCAGACTGTTGATTTTTGCACTTTGCTTCTTTGTGCTTGATAAAGCGTTTATTCTTGTTCGTGATTCAGCCCCTCAAAGAGAAGTGGACCACAGACTGGAAATGATCGTTACCGGAAAGATCCAATCGGATGTTTTGATCTATGGTTCATCTAGGGGAGCCAGAAGTGTTATCGCAAAGGTGTTTACGGATTCCCTTGGTATTTCAGCATACAATCTTTCTTTTCCCGGATCTGATGTGACATTCCATGAGTTCCTTCTACGTACAACGTTAAACACAAAGGGAAATAAAAAACCTAAATCAGTCATTCTTGTAGTAGATGATTCGGATGAATTGAAAGTGAGTAAAAGTTTGAAGTTTCGTTTGGATCGGATGTACCCTCTCGTCAAGTATAAGGTGATCAGAGATGAACTGGTAAAGAGAAAAGAGAAAAAACCTATTTTGAACGAACTGCTTGTCATCCATCAGATGAATAAATCAAGTTTTTTATTCAAACAGCGTAAGTTCACCAAGAATGACTCGATCATGCCATGCGGATCGATGCCGATCTCGCATCAGAAAAAGACCTTTGATAAGATCTATAAGAAGGAACCCTACAACTATTCAAGAGATGAGGAACTCGTTCAGAAGATCAAGGCCTTCCGAGCGTTCAAGGATCTATGTAAAAACAACGGGATTCAATTTATTGTTGCCATTCCACCGAATTTCAGGGTAGTAACCAATGGATTTAAAGCACGATTACTGCAAGTGATGGATGGATACGGTGAAGTATGGATGTATGATCCATCGAATCCTGTTTATAGCAATTCGGATTACTTTTTTGATAACGCTCACTTACAAACGAATGGGTCCTACGTGTATACAAACGAATTGGTGCGCTACTACGCAAAGATCAATGGGTTGAAGAACCTTTAGTTTCCAGGTCGTGGTTCGCGTATTTTACCTTATCTGAAACTTTTACACTTTGCTTTAGCTTGTACCAGTGGCAATCTTTTTTGACGTATAAGGTGACGGTATATTTGCCTGCCTTCGCATAGTAATGTTTCGGATGACGTTTGGTGGAAGTCTTGCCGTCACCAAAATCCCATCGTAACTGATCACCTTTGTCGGAACGATTATACAAGGAAATACTCAACCATTTTTCTCGAATGCTGAAATCAAGAGAAAGATCATCCTTTTCTGGTACTTGTAATGTGTCAAGGTGGTATCTGGGATAATAGGTTAAAACATACTCTGTTGCCATTTTTTGAATGTTTTCTGCATAGGGTTGTTCTACTTTTTTCGGGAATGTTCCTCCTAAAGGGGACTCCTTATAGATCGCTGTAAAGAAGGTACAGGCTGCAATATAACTTCCATATGGACTCGGGTGTGCATTATCCGGTGCATATAAATTCAGATCTGGATAGGTTTCCCTCATTTGCTTCCAAACCATGCCCACAGGTGCAACGGGATAGTTACCCGTCGCTTCACTCAATTGAAGGTAGCCGTCATGAATACGCTCCTGCATCAATGTGTAGGAGTCGTCAGGTATAGAATCTTTAAACCCGTCAGCATAGCCCCACGTCATGTAGTAGTAAACACTGATACAAGGATTGTATCTCTTGATACTATCGATCAGTTGTTGCGCGTAAGGAATGGTTTGTACGGCTATGATGGCAGAATCCCTTGAAAGTTCACGGCTGTATCCTTGGATGAACACATAATCCCAGTTGCGTGCTTTCATCTTTTTATAGGTGTTCTCACGTAAGGTATGGCCTTGCAAGGAACTTCCACTCACAGCGAGGGTGTCTGCAAATACATTCTTTCCTTTGGAGTTTGCCAGTCGCTCGTACATTTTGCACAGATTGTTCATGTGCGTATAACTGTTTCCCACAAAAAGAACATTGGTTGGCTGTGCATAGGCCAATGTTACCAAAGAAATAAAACTTAAGATCAGTAAATTTTTCATTTTCTCATTCCGAAGGTGATCCGATCGAGTATTCTGGTGTAATAGTGTTCCAGTGTTTCAATGTAACGCACCATGATCACAAAAAATACAATGGCCGATGCCGAAATTCCTACGGAAGTCCAAGGATCGAGATTTTCATCAAACACCAATGGTTTTAAACCGAAACCAAAGATCCCTCCGTAAAGGATGATAACATGCACCACATAAATTGGAAGCGTATTCTGTCCCATCTTCAAGTAGAGGTTATTGGATACAGTTACGTATTTATCGATCAGCATAAAGACTCCCAAAACGGAAACTACTTGTCCAAAACGAATAAAAGCGGTGGCATTTAATTCATAAACCCCTTTGCTGGTCAACCCAATCATATCGGTGAACTGATCCAATTCGCGGAAAATGGGCTGAATGAATAGGCTGATCAAGACCCCTACGATAATAAAACCCGTTCCAAACCACCATTCTCGTGTCTTTTGCTCATAAGTTCTGATTAAACTACCGAGCATTCCTCCAAGGATCGTATAACCTGAATACCGCATAAAACTAAAGTCTGAGAATTGACCGAAAAACAAGTTCTGTATGAATTTCGGTGCACCATTCGGCCAATAGGATGGCGAATTTTGTATCCCATCGGCAATCGCTTGTTCATCTAGTTGGATGTAATGTTTCATTTGAGCGTACCCGACAAAGAGAATTAATGCGGCAATCAGATAGTACCAATGTAGAGCGCCTTTTCCAATCCATTTAAAGATCCCATAGATTCCCAACAGAAAAAAGATCCCTACTCCAATGGATTGTAATACGTGAAAAGCATAAAACCAATCCAGGTGAAACTTACTGCCGTAATAAAAGGATTGAAGAATGCTCCAGATATTTAATTGAATAAAATAACCCCAGAATAATAGTTCGAGGACGCGTCTGTATCCTTTTTTTACACGGATGTTATCGCGAAAGGAGATCTGATTATCGGCAGACAATAGATAAACGAAAATGACTCCTGTAACCGTAAAGAACAAAGGGGATGTTAGTCCGTGGATGTTGTGCCAGATCTTATAGAGTATGAATTCTTCTTTTCGATACGCACCCGCCAAAGCAGCACCGGTGAAATGTCCTTCCAGCATCAATAGGATCGCCAATGAACGCGCCATATCGATGAATTTCAATCGGGGACGCTGTGGCTTTTCAATTGTTGCAGATGCGGACATGGATCAAATTTGTGTTCAAAGATACAAACTCAGGGCTCATTTTAGTGTCCTTCCCCATTGATAGGAATCAACAAAGGTTGATCATGTCCGACAAAATAAAGTCTCGCCTGAAATGAAAATAACCCTGAAGGCAAGGAGGAATGGTTCGTAAAACGAATTTGAACTTCACTTTTAGGGGCGATCATGTTGGGAATTTGTACATCCAGGTAGTGATTGTCTACTTCGGTTCGAAGTATCATAAGCGTATCGGAACTGTTATTCACGAAGGTTAATTCACGTGTAATGGAATCGGTAATCCCAATGGATGCAAGATCGAGCATGGTAGGTGTGATGTTCGTTAGAAAGATCAAACTGTCTTCTTTGATATAGTCTACGCTTTGGATCTCAATCTTACGTTCTATTGCCGCTGATCTGGAATAAACAGAATTCTTCTGGTCGTGAAAATTGTCTGAGGTAAGCTTGTTGGCAGTGTATTCCCCAAATGGGACTTGCGTAAATTGTACTTTACCACCATTTGATGCGGTTCCGTCCAGGTACGGGGCAAAAATTCCGTGATCGTATTCCCTCAAATAATTGACCAGTGAGGAGATACGTCTTTTGGTTAGATTCACGTTGTAATCGGTTTTTGCTAAAGGACTTGCAAATCCTTTAACAGTGAGATTGATACGCGCACCATTCTGCAATTCTTCCAGTAAAAGATTTCTGAAGAGTTCCAGATCCCTCACTCCCTGATCGACATATTCAATGAAGAAATTTTCAATGTCCTCCCGCGCTGAAGATGCTTTCGCCGAATCCAGTCCACTGGAATATTCTGTTTGATACTTCGCGAGCATTTCACGGTATTCTCCATAGCCAACAATATAATTGACACGAGTGAGAGTGTCGCGCGATTTCGGGTCGGGACAATCATTGTGGAAATACAAGGTCACCGGAAGTCGTTTGCTCAACTCGATCAGACTCTCTCTTTTTGGAGGAGGAGTGCTATCCGTTAAAAGAGGTGGAGGAGGAGGTGGGATGGGGTATGCGGAAAAGATATCACTGCAACAGGTAATATTCTTACTGTAATTCACTCCGATGCGGTTACTGCTGAAATAGGCTGTGTCGCCGTATTGAAAATAATACAGATCGTTAGCGGGGCTATTATATGGTTGACCAGCATTTTGAGGGCTTGAAAATTGCCCGTCATAGTTCGATCGAAAAATATCGTATCCACCGAAACCATCGTGCCAGGAAGAGGAGAAATAGAGTTTTTTTGCAACGGTGTCGTACCATGGAG
>CAIYQV010000249.1 GCA_903928365.1 uncultured Flavobacteriia bacterium | reverse complement strand
GGTCAGTTGTTCTGGAAGTCGATTGACCTCGCAACTCATTCATGTATCGTAGATCTTTGACGGTTTATCATAAATTGACTAGCGAATCCCAAGTTTAAAAATCTCCCTCGATAGTAGGAGCCAAATCATCAATTCAATATTCTGAATTCAAAATCACAAATCCTGAATCAGAATTCCCTCCGTTTAAATCCCCTCCCTTTCTTGGGATAGTGTTATCTTTGCGCAAAATTTCTGCTATGTCATTAAAATGTGGGATTGTCGGACTTCCAAACGTAGGAAAATCGACCCTTTTCAATTGTTTATCCAACGCCAAAGCGCAGTCTGCGAACTTCCCGTTCTGTACGATCGAACCGAATATTGGGACTATTTCCGTTCCGGATCCACGTCTTGAAAAACTGGAATCGCTGGCGAATCCTCAACGTGTAGTGCCTACAACGATGGAAATTGTGGATATTGCCGGTTTGGTAAAGGGTGCTTCCAAGGGTGAAGGTCTTGGGAATCAGTTCCTGGCGAATATCCGTGAAACGGACGCGATCATTCACGTATTGCGTTGTTTTGATGATGGTAACATTATCCACGTGGATGGCAGTGTAGATCCGATCCGAGACAAAGAGATCATCGATATCGAATTGCAGTTGAAAGACCTGGAAACGATCGAAAAACGCATTGCATCTGTTGCGCGTATGTTGAAATCCGGCGACAAGGAAGTGGTGAAGGAAAATGAAGTGGCGCAGAAGATTAAAGTCGCACTGGAGCAGGGGAAATCGGTTCGTGCGATCGATTTTGATGAAAAAGAAATGGAGCATGTGAAGAAATTCCAGTTGATCACCTCAAAACCGGTGTTGTACCTGTGTAATGTGGATGAAGGTTCTGTAAAATCAGGAAACGCTTACGTGGAGCGTGTGAAGGAAGCTGTAAAAGATGAGGACGCGGAGGTATTGGTAATTGGTGCCAAAATAGAAGCGGATATTACTGAACTGGAAACTTACGAAGAGCGACAGTTGTTCCTGGATGAACTTGGTCTGGATGAACCGGGTGTGAACCGTTTGATCCGTTCTGCCTATAGTTTGTTGGAGCTTCAAACGTATTTTACAGTAGGAGAGAAGGAAGTGCGCGCATGGACCATTCGCAAAGGAATGTCGGCACCGCAGGCAGCAGGCGTGATCCATACCGATTTTGAAAAAGGATTTATCCGCGCCGAAGTGATGAAATACAATGACTATACGACACTCGGCTCAGAATCAGCCGTGAAGGATGCCGGTCGTTTCAAAGTGGAAGGAAAAGAATATGTCGTGGAAGATGGCGACATCATGCATTTCCGTTTTAATGTGTAATTTATTATATTAGTTAACTGATAATTCATTCTATGTCGATCGCTGCAAACAATCCTGAACTGACATCCTGGGTGCCTGTACCCGCAAATTCTGATTTTCCGATCCAGAACCTTCCGTTCGGGATCTTCCAGACGAAAAACGAAAAACCACGAGTAGGTGTGCGCATCGGCGACCAAGTACTGGACCTGAAAACACTTTATGTTCTCGGATATTTAGAAAATCTATCGTTCGAACTTTCGGATTTCGATAACGAGTTCCTCAATGCGATGATGAAGAAAGGCAAGAAAGGGACACGTGAACTTCGCAATCGAATTTCAAAGTTGTTGCGCTCCGATGTGAACGATCTTCAGAAGAATGAGCATCATGTTGCACAAGTATTGATTCCGGTGGACCAGGTGGAAATGCGCATGCCGGTGCAGATCGGTGATTACACGGATTTCTATTCTTCCAAAGAACACGCGACAAACGTGGGGATCATGTTCCGAGATCCGGCAAATGCGCTTTTGCCCAACTGGCTGTGGATTCCGGTAGGATACCATGGTCGTGCGAGCTCGGTAATCCTTTCTGGTGTTCCGGTACATCGTCCGAAAGGACAGATCAAGCCACAGGATGATCAGCCGCCGATCTATGAAGCTTCACGTCAAGTGGATTTTGAGCTCGAAATGGCTTTTATTACCTATGATGGGAAACCTTTAGGAGACAGTATCAGTACCGAAGAAGCTGATGACTATATTTTCGGATTGTGTCTGTTCAACGACTGGTCGGCACGCGATATTCAAAAATGGGAATATGTACCGCTCGGACCATTCCTTGCAAAGAATTTTGCGTCTTCGATCTCCGCTTGGATCGTTACATTGGATGCCTTGGAGCCTTACAAAGTGAGCACTCCGGATCAAGATCCAGAAGTATTGAGTTACCTGAAATTTGAAGGTGAACGTTCCTACGATATCCATCTGGAAGTGGCTATTGAACCTGAAGGTTCAGCAGAAACCACGATCAGCCGTTCCAATTTCAAATACATGTACTGGAACATGGCGCAACAACTCGCGCATCACACGGTGAATGGTTGTAATGTGCGTTGTGGTGACCTCATGGGTTCCGGAACGATCTCCGGTCCAACGGAAGATTCGTATGGTTCGATGCTGGAACTAGCTTGGAAGGGCACGAAACCATTGAAAATGAAGGACGGTTCCGAGCGAAAATTCATTTTGGATAACGATTCGGTGATCATGCGTGGCTATTGTGAAAAGAATGGTGTACGCATTGGTTTTGGAGAAGTGAGCTCCAAAATTCTTCCGGCTAAAAAATAAGGTAATATGTCTGAGTTGTCTTCCAAATATCCGCACATTGATCTCGAGCAAGAGCGTAAAGAGATCCTGAAT
>CAIYQV010000248.1 GCA_903928365.1 uncultured Flavobacteriia bacterium | reverse complement strand
CATAGTTTGAGGTAGAACATGGATCGCTACGCTGCGAGAACATAGACCGCTGGCGCTGTGAGAAACGAGAATAAGTCTCGAATCTCAGCTCTCGGTTCTAAATTCTATTTACCCGAAGCCTGAGGTTAACGGTCAATTAAACTCAATCTTCTCCTCCTTATCCTTATCCGCTTCCTCTTTCCAGTTCTTAAGCGTATTTTTTAGCTTAGAATCTTTCTTCGGTTTTTTGGGATCAGCTGTTGGCTCTGTTTGGGTAGGAGTGCCGAATTCAATCTTAATGGTTTCTTTCGGGCGTTCTTTTTCCTGGTAACTCTTAACAGTCGAATCGTTCTTGAAAAGTCCAAATTCGCTTTTCAGCATGGACTTCACCGTTTCTTTTTCCTGTTTCAGGTCTTCTTTGAGTTGTTGTTTGCGCGACGTTTTATCCCAAACGATGGTAGGCTTATCCACCGGACCATACATACGCATGTACACTTTCATACCGGTACCATCATCTACCTCTTCACCGAATTCAGTGATGCGGCTTTTGTCCTTCAGATCGCGGAAGCGGAAAGCAAAACGGTAATCGATCATGTTTTCGAAGGTGTGGGTGCCCGAGGTTTCCACATCCAGTGCAGAAGTGTGTATCATCATCTCAGGGATGGTCAGTTTACCGTTTTCGATGGTGAAGGTGTTTTCCAGGGTTTCAAAACGGAGATCCAACAATTTCTTTTCCAGTAAGGCGATGTTGTCTTTACCGATCACCATTTTGGCTGTAGAGGTTTGTAAACTTTCGGTGATCGATTTGAAGCTATTCACATTCTTCAATTTTCCGTCTGTGATCTTGAGGTAGACTTGTGCTTTGATCGCTTTCGAAATAATACCGGATCGCAGATCGAACGGCGCAGAGAAGTACACTTTGGACTGAGCTTTCCCGAAAATATTTTCTTCACCGATCACGCTTTGGTTGAAGTTATCCCATTCCCTGAACAAAGGTTTGAATTCAAGATTATCGGATTGTACCTCCGCGGTAATGGTAAAGATCTCCGGCGATTTTTCTTCAATGAGCACGCTTCCGCCAATATCAGCCTGGGCATTTTGCAGACGAATGGAAGGGAAAAACAAACGGTGTTCGGTCATTTGCATGTTTCCGCTGACGTTCATGAACCGGTGTTTTTCATATTTCAATTCACCGATTTCTGTCTGCATAGTTCCGTGGATATTATCCGGGATCACGAAGATGCGTTCTTCCTGGATCTTTTCTTCCTTGGTGGTGGTTCCCAGGTCTTGTAAGTCGATTTTGTTTCCGGAAATCGCAACATCGGCTTCCAGTGCGCCTTCTCCTTCGAGGTAAGGAACGATATTTCGAAAGACACCATCCAGTTTAAGATCTGTCTCACCTACATTGAGCGATACCTGGTCGATTCCGGCTTCATCACCTCTTAAGTAAAGTGCGCCGTTCACATTTCGGAACGTACGCTGATCCTCCTTCAATTTCAAAATAATCTGATCCAAGACCACATTTCCGTCGCATTGTTCTACTGAAAAATCCTGCGTACCATTTTCTTGGCGGATGGTGCGCACATCAAAATCTGCTGATAAATCAATGTGTCCCTGTATCTTTTCCACCATTGGCAACCCAAAAAGGGAATGCAACATGCGAAGATCGATGATGCCATTGGCACTTCCCTCATATTTCGGAGATTGGAATTCCGTAACCCGCAAGTCGCCCTTGAATGGGCCACCCGGAGTTTGGAAGCGCAGTTTTTTCAATTCCAGATATTCCCTGGATTTTCCGTCTACATTGGAATAGCGCCCTTCCATGGTGATCTTGCTCAGTCGAATGCCACTGCCTGGTTCGGTGAGTTCCCCATCTTTAATTCCAAAATCACAGGCAATACGAGCCGGTTCATCGGTTTCATTTAATGCCTTGACGGTTATGTCTGCAAATGCGATCCCCGAACCCTTATATTTTTTGATGTCATCTGTTCCTGACACGGCAAATTTCTGCGCAAAATCGGTCAGCGGAATGTCTTTGGAATGCAATTCGAAAAGGGTACTGTCTTTTCGGAAGGTGCCGCTGATCTCAAAAGGAAGTTCCGCAATGGAGATCGTCGCCCTTGGAAGTGAAACGATGTCTTGTAGCTTGTCAACGCTGACTTTTACATTGATCGATGCCGGCTGATCAGAGATCAGTGTTACTTTGCCACTCTTTATTTTTTCGATGGTCAGATCGGCATTCGTGGCCAGGTCAAATCGGTCTTGATCGAAGTTGCCCTGTAGTTCGAGCTGCGACAGTCGGGTGCAGTAGGTTTGCCCGGTAAGCCGATTCTTGTAGCTTAGTCGAACGTTTTCCAGTTCTACCGATTCCAGGGCTAGTTCAAAATTGGATTGGGTGGTATCGCTGGTTTCCTTGAGAATATCGTAATTCACTTCTCCTCGACGATTTACTTTCAATTGTACTGTTCCGGGTGCAATCTCCAGCGAATGGACTTTATAGTTCTCTTCCCAAATATCTAACGGATTGAATTTCATTCGAATGCGGTCAGAATACAGGAGGGTATCTTTTACTGTGGCACGCTCGTAAGAATCTTGAATAAAGACATGGTTGAAATCTACGGACAGGCTTGGAAAAGAACCCCAGAAGGTGAGGTCAACATCTGATACCGAGACCTTAGCTTTCAAATGCTTATTCACTTCGCCGACCGCATAGCCACATATTTCATCTTTAAAAAAATATAAACAGCCCGAAATAAGCAACATCAGCCCGATCAGTGAGCCGAAAAACCACAGACTTATGCGAAGAAGACGTCTTTTCATATTTGTCATTTAAAATTACGCTGCCAACAAGATTTTGTAACAGTCACTCCCATGAACTTTTCAACCCGAAAATGTGGAGT
>CAIYQV010000247.1 GCA_903928365.1 uncultured Flavobacteriia bacterium | reverse complement strand
TCTTCTTCTCCTGAACGCTTATTCTTGAGAATCATCTCATTTTCATACACACCAGACTTTCCGTTGTTCATTTCGAATTTGAGGTCTTTACCGACAGCGTATGGCCTAAAATCCTTTACAGGATCGAAATACAAAACATATAAAATAAACATTCCGGATACAACCGCAATTCCGAGCATACTTCCCCAATAATTTGAGAAGAAGACACCTCCAACTCTCAGCATCCAGAGTGCCGCAACTACTGTCAGAAGAATAAATAACAACGGAAAATACCATCCAAACAAAATGCAGAACAACGCTGTGAATCCTAGGCTCCAAAGAATATACTGAATGTTTTGTTTTGCCTTGTTCGGCTTAATGATCCATTGGGAAATAAATATCCAAAATACCAGATATAAAAGAAACAGGTCCTTAAAAAACGATTCCTGCGGTGTCAATGAACGTCCGATCGATCCACCAAAAGCATCTCCAAAACAACCACAATCAGAAACACAGTGAGGATGTTTCTGTTCATTGAAAATTACATGATCTGACGTTTTTTCCACTTCAAAAAACCGATTGCTTACCGCTGCTTCCTTCAGCTTGGCATATCCCTCCCTGGATGGTAATTCATACCTATCCTGATCTGTGTACCAGGATTCAGGGTCACAGGATGCACTGTGCCAGGTAAGGAAGGTAAAAAAGAGCATTAATCCGGCTGCTACCCAAGCAGTAAATCGGATCTTCCCACCGATAAGAATAAGTACGCCAATGATTATTTCAATTACGCAAATGATAACCCCAATTCCTAAAGCCCATGGCATCCATCCTTCAAGAGAAAAAGAAGGAGAGCCCATCCATTCCTTCAGACGATAGGCAATCGCACCGTCCTGAAGGTACTCTTCCATTTTGTATGAAAATCCGACAGGATCGTTGGCCTTTACCAAACCGGAAAGTATAAAAAGAGAACCTGTTATTAATCTGGAAACATTCGATAATAGCAATCGCCCTTTGAATACGATTATACCAAATGTACTTGCTGCAAATAGTAACAACCCCAAGAGCAAAAACCAGATGAATTGTCCATCGAATTGGGGAAGAAAACTTAACAATATGAGCAATGCTCCAATCAAATTCGCTGTAACGAAAATGACGTTGAAAAACAGAGATCTACCTTTAACCGTTCGAAGCTCCTTCATGCCTTTACGATTTGACCTCCAAATGGATCAATGAAAAAACAGCATAATTCAGCATGTCAAAATAATTCGCGTCAATTCCTTCACTGATCAGCGTTTTACCTTTATTGTCCTCGATCTGTTTTACTCTCAATATTTTCATCAGTATAAGGTCGGTCAAAGAGCTCACACGCATATCTCTCCAGGCCTCTCCGTAATCATGATTCTTTTTACGCATGAGTTCATATGCCTCACCGGCGTATTTATCGTACAATAGAAGAGCTTGTTCGGCACTCAACTCTGTATCTTTAAGTTCCGCCTCGCTCAACTGAATCAAGGCCATGATACAATAATTGACAATCGCCATGAATTCGCCCGGAATGTCCTCTCCAACCTTACTCTCACCGGTTTCTTGAAGCGTTCTAATCCGCTGTGCCTTAATGAACAACTGGTCCGTCAATGAACTTGGTCTTAAAATCCTCCACGCGGTGCCATAATCTTTTGTTTTCTTCAAAAAAATATCTCTGCAAATAGTCATTACATTTGCATATTCCGTGGCGGTTTGATTCATAAACGTATCGATGAACATTTCAAGGGCTGAAATTACGCATTTTCCCAAAATGAGGCATTTAAAGTTGCGCGATAAATTGCTGGATCTGTCTCAGCCAAAGGTGATGGGTATTATAAATATTACTCCTGATTCCTTTTATGAAGGTAGTCGAGTTAGCGCTGATGAAGCGTTGATCAACAGAGTAAAATCAATGCTCGACGAAGGAGCTGACTTAATTGATATCGGTTCTTTTTCGACACGTCCAGGTTCGAAGGAAATCACATTAAAAGAAGAGTTAAAACGGTTGCTTCCTGCCATAGAAATTATTCGAAAGCATTTCCCTGATTGCCCCCTTTCCGTTGATACCTTTCGCTCCCAGGTTGCCAAAGCTGTTCTGTCTGAAGGTGCGGACATCATAAATGATATCGGTGGTTTACAACTTGATGTGAAAATGACCGAAGTGGTTGCAGAAAACAATACACCTTACATTTTGATGCATGGAGTCAACACACTGAAAACAATGCACAACACTTCAGAAAATGACGAACTATTCAGAGATGTGTGCTATTTCTTCAGTGAGAAATTATCGTTACTTCAATCACACGGAGCAACTGAAGTCATTCTTGATCCTGGATTTGGCTTTGGTAAAACAATAGAGCAGAATTACGAGTTACTTCACAAATTAGAATTGTTTCAGTTGTTAGAACGACCTTTACTCATGGGAGTTTCCCGTAAATCAATGATCTATAAAAAACTTCACACAAGCCCTGAAGAGGCTTTAAACGGAACAACTTGTCTCAACACCCTCGGATTAATGAAAGGGGTTTCGATTTTCAGGGTGCATGACGTCAAGCAGATGAAAGAGAACATCGCGCTTCTTGGATTTTAATTTCCTTTCTTTTTCTGTAATTGACCATATTTTATTATTATTGAAAAGGAAAACTAACTTTTGGTTGAATGAGACCGATTTTCACACTTCTGACTATACTCGTTATTCCTTTCCTTTTCGATGCGCAAAGCATCGTTTGGCAAGAGAATTTCACCAATGGATGTCCACTGACTTGTTTAGGCAATGCCTACACAGGATCTAACGGGGCATGGACTGAAACCATTATGGGAGCTCAGGGAGTAAACCCAAACAAATGGTATGTCTCATGCGCGGAAAGCAACACAGGAATAGGCAATTGTTCAGGTGATTGCAGTTCCACAGTGAATGAAACGCTGCATATCGGAATGGATGGCGGAGGCGCTAATCCATCTTGTACTACTGGAGATTGCGGAGCTAATTACGCACTTGGACCGTGCGCTCCGATCTGTTCGATCACAAACGCTCGCATCGAATCCCCAACGATCAATTTAACTGCTTATTCCAACATCTCTTTAACCTTCAGCTACATCGAAGGTGGGAATGGCACCTCTGACAATGCGACGGTTTGGTATTTCGACGGTGTGACCTGGACACTCATTGGTGATCCCAGCACGACTTCCAATGGCACGTGTACGGCAGGTAATGGAACATGGTCAACCTACACCGTGAGTCTTCCATCCAGCGCAAACAACAACCCAAATGTAAAGATCGGTTTTTACTGGCTGAATGATGACGATAATGCAGGTAGTACCGTTTCATTTGCCGTTGATGAAGTTAAGCTCACACTTGTTCCTCCCGTTGCAGCATTTTCAGCAAGTCCAACGACGATCTGTCAAAACAGCTGTGTCACTTTTACCAACACGAGTACCTTTAGTTCCAATGCAACATTCGCATGGGACTTCGGAGATGGCCAAACTTCCTCCCTTCAAAATCCTGGTACGATCTGTTTTTCTACTGCCGGAACATTTACCGTTTCTTTAACGGTTACCGATGATAACGGAACCAATACTGCAACCAATACCAATTACATTACGGTTACGGCCGGACCAGATGCAGGTTCTGACAATACCACCACGGCTTGTAACAATAACACCGTCAATTTAGCCGGACTACTTATCGGGGCTGATGCAGGCGGCGTT
>CAIYQV010000246.1 GCA_903928365.1 uncultured Flavobacteriia bacterium | reverse complement strand
ATCGATAAACGTCCAGAGATCCTTGTAACCCTTTTCAATGTCGGTTTTCCACAATCTGAACCCAAATCCAACCCACGTGTAGGTGGATCAACCATCCAGATCAGGGATAAGAAATATTCGTTTGGTGCAATTGGTTATCAGTTTTATTACAGTGGTGAATTGTACGACATCTTCCCTTTTAAATCGAGAAAATTTGATTGGAATGATGAGGTTTAGCAAGGTCATAGTTCTTCTGTTTATGCTCCTCAGCTCTTGGGGCTATTCACAGGTAACAGACACGATTGTTCCGATCGACACCTTGCCACCATTGAGGCCAGATTATACATGGAAAAAACTCGCTAAAGGAATTGATCTAATTGAAACAGACGCTCCAAAAAGATCTATCGTGGGGGATTCCAAACTAACGATCTTAAAAATCGATCCCAACGCCTTTGATTTTCATCTTATTACCGCTACAGAATATAAAACCAAGAAAACGGTGTGTGAATGGGCTGACACGTTTGCGTTTAACGTGGTAATGAATGCCGGGATGTATGAACTGAGTAACGGGTTGATCAACCGGGGATACATGAAAACCCATCAGCATTTTAATAACCGAAATTTCAATCCTGCCTACAAAGCGATGATCGCAATGCATCCGGTAGATAGTTTGAATCCGAAATTCGACATTCTTGATTTGCACTGTGAATCATGGGAAAGTGTGAACAGACATTACCACACCTATGCTCAAGGAATGCGTATGATCGATTGCAACGGCGAACCACTCGGCTGGAATAAACGAAATCAATCGTGCAGCATGCTCGTGGCTGCTTTGGATCATGAAAACAACCTCTATTACATCTTTTCCCGTTCTCCCTACACCCACAATGAGATGATCCGCTTCATGCTTGATTTTCCTTTTGAGCTGAACAATGCCATTTACCTTGAAGGCGGTCCGGAAACCAGTTTGTATGTAAGTATCGGCGATACCGTTTTGGAGAAACTGGGGAGTTATGTTTCCGTCACATATCCAACTGACGAAAACACTCAATTCTGGCGCTTACCAAACGTGATTGGTCTGAAAGCCAAATAAGCTTATCCTTTTTTAACCGGCATCGTACGAAACATTCGATCCCACATTGTAGAGGAAACACCAAAAGCCTTTTCCGGTTCTTTGTAGTGATGTACAATGTGGTGATGCCATAATTTTTCAAATCCTTTTGGAGCTTTTCGAGTGTGCACACTGTAATGAACGAATGAATAAAGTAAATACCCGAGTTCAAATCCTGGAAGAAAAAACCACACTCCTTCCCCTAAAATCCCGTAAAAAAGCACCCAAAAGATGGCTAGAAACAACAAGGCCGGAATGGGAGGCATAAACAAACGATTAGTATCATGAGGAACCTCGTGATGATACCCATGCATCGCAAAATGAAACGCTTTTACCCAAGGGTGATCCGATTTAAAATGGAACAAATGGCGATGAAGAAAATACTCTGCCAGTGTCCAAAAGAAAATACCCAAACAGAATCGTAGCGCCATTTGAAAAGAATCAGAAACAGAATTCTGAAACCCAACCGTAATTTGTAACCCAATGAGCGCAAGATGGAACGGAATCATGAGTCGTGGGCCACTAAGAGATAGTAATTCCAACCAGCGGTTGTCATACATTTTAAAGGATTGTTCTTTCTTCATACCGAGCTTTGAATTCGGTGGCAAAAGAACAGATTCGGATTATTCAAGAATGACTGATTCAATCGAATCACGTCTATACACGTTGAAACACCCTGATTTTTCAATGAAGTTCGATCTGCATTCCGTCATAGGCCGGAAATACATTCGGGGGAAGAATCCGTTCGATCTCTTCGTGTTTACCAAAAAGATGTGAAATGTGTGTTAAATAAGCTTTTTGGGGTTCTACTTTGTCGATGAATTCAAGTGCTTCTGTCAAATTAAAATGAGACAAATGCTGCGAATGGTGCAACGCATTAACGATCAACACCTCCGTACCCTTTACTTTTTCGATCTCTTCCCGGGCAACCGTCTTCGCATCTGTAATATAGGTAAGTCCTCTCAAACGAAAACCAAGAACGGGCATTTTATAATGCATAACCTCAACGGGAAGGATCTCACACCCATCAAACAATTCAAACCGTTTATTTTCTATCCGATGCAAACTCAATTCGGGTATTCCGGGATAGCGTTCTTGAGAAAAGACGTAGTGAAATTCTCTTTTCAAAGCCTGTTCAACCCGCTCCGTACAATAAATATCCATTGGCTTACCCTGTCGGTAATTGAACGCACGCACATCATCCAACCCCGCCACATGATCTTTGTGTTCATGAGTAAACAGAATGCCCTCGAGATTTTTTATTCCTACCCTTAGTAACTGTTGTCTGAAATCCGGCCCCGAATCGATCACATAATTTTTACCATCAATCTCCATGAGCAAGCTGCTGCGCAATCGTTGATCCCTTGGATCCGGAGACTGACAAACATGGCATTCGCACGCAATAACCGGTACCCCTTGGGATGTTCCTGATCCGAGTATCGTTGCCCTGATCATAATAATTCAGGAACGGATCAATCGGACAATAAACACTATACAACCGGCAATCATTCCTACCCCACCGAGTGGTGTGAGCGGACCAATAAACGATGTGGGCAAACTTAACACTTCAGAAAGAGCGAGAAGGTAGATCGAACCTGAGAATATTAACACTCCTAAAAGCATTAACCGAAAAGTCCAGGTAAGCATAAAAGGGATACGATCTGCATTCAATCCGATAACCAATAAAGTCAAAGCGATAAAGAATTGATACCGCACTCCTACTTCAAATGTCTGGATTTTCTCGGCAGTGACTAGTGTTTTCAGACCATGTGCTCCAAAAGCACCAAGTATAATCGCGGTTAAGAGCAACCATGCGGAAGTAAGGACAATTCTCTTATTCATTCGTTTTACTTATATCCAAAGTGTATTCAAAAACGTCTTTCCAGCCCTTCCACTTAGCATAATCGCCAATGGTTTCGTTGTGCCAGATGAAAACAAAATCTCCGCCGTAAGTTTTAACCTCATCCATCAGTTTTTTAACAACTAATTTGGCATCGGTGGGCTTCAAATCCATATATTCATTCAATGTTCCATCCATGTAGGCAAAGGGATGAACAACGAGTTGAGAAGTTTTGTTGAACTCCAGATCAAACCATTTGAAAGGTCTTGCTGTTCCTGCCCTGAAACCATAATGGTCCGGATAACCCATAGAATATTCGTGACGTATTTCCGCTGTTTCAAGGTGCTGATAGGTATACGGCAGATGTACCTTCAAATAATGTTGCCTCCCGTGGTCAACTGGCTCCTCTATAATTTCTTCCAAACGCTCCTTTTCCGCATTCAGATAAAACTCGTAACTATTCGACTTATAACTCGGGTGAATTCCAATGCGAGCCACGGCGGACATCCGTTTGATCAGCTTACGATGTCTTTTGTTCTTGTATGAAATATTCCTGTCGAACTTGGTATAATCACCCAACAACCAGAATAATTTGACTTCAAATCCCTCCTCCTTCAAAGCCGAAATACGCTCATACGTATCGTAGGGATCTTTGTGTCCACCATAGATCACTTGCTCACGCTCAATAATACGGTGGGTTCTACCCTTTAAAATGTCTTTAAGTACAGCCAACCAATGGCGCAGTCCTCGTTTCAACTTAAAGGCATATGCATTATCGATATCAAACGTAGGAACCGCCTTGAAAGGGATTGCAGTATGCACTACCTGCTGACCATTTTTAACAAGAAAACGTAAAAATGCTTCAGCCCAACGATCACAAACCACTCTATCCAGCCATTGAAATCTCGATAAAACACTATTAGTTGAAGGAAACCGTCCATGTTTATCGAGGATCTTGGAATTGTATTCCTCCATTCTGCTTAAGACGTAAAAGATAGCGGCAAGCGGATCCATCCGACCATTCACCCCCAGACATTCTTCCTCTTCAAAGACACCTTTATCAATTCCATACACCTGGATTCCATCGTCGAACAAAATGGGCGCAGGACTGAGGTTTGCTGATCCTTCAAAAATACGATTGGAATAATTGAGTTTCAAACCTTCAAAGGCAGTAAATCGGCCCTCATCAGTAGTCACATCAAACGACACACCTCTGTCTGTAAGGACAAAGTCGAGCGTATATGTCAATCGCTCCGTAAGTTGTTCAACATAGATGAGTAGCATGTTCTAAAGTTCTTCAACTATTTTCTTACAAATAAATTCTGCCGCACTTCCATCGCCGTACAATGCAGGAAAAGTAAAATCCTTTTTTTCATAAAGGAACTTAAACGAATCTATGATCTTGTCATAGGAACTATCCGCCAAGAGGGCATTGCCATTTTCAACGATCTCTACCCATTCCGTTTGTGGACGCAAGATCACACATGGTTTCTTGAAGAAAAACGCTTCTTTTTGTAAACCGCCACTGTCCGTTACGATCAAACGGGCATTTTTTTCCAATGCAATGAT
>CAIYQV010000245.1 GCA_903928365.1 uncultured Flavobacteriia bacterium | reverse complement strand
TTAATTGATAATTTAAGAATTGAAAAGCCTAAATTGAAAAGGCAATTCAAGAAATGAATCCAACAGTTTGAATCATTGAACCCTTTGAACCCTCATTGAACTTTTGAACTCGTACCGCATGAATAAAGTAACCGAATCATCCAGCAACCACAACGATTTGGAGTTGAAATCAACTCGTGACTTGTTGACAGGGATCAATCAAGAAGATCAAAAGGTAGCATTGGCGGTGCAACAAGAAATTCCGCACATCGAGCAATTAGTTGACGGTGTCGTAGAACGCATGCAGCGCGGTGGACGTTTGTTTTACATCGGTGCCGGAACAAGCGGTCGATTGGGAATTGTTGACGCCAGCGAATGTCCGCCAACTTTCGGTGTGCCACATGGATTGGTTGTCGGGATCATTGCCGGAGGAGACGGTGCTATTCGCAAAGCAGTGGAATTTGCGGAAGACGATACTGAACAAGGCTGGAAAGACCTGCAAGCGTATGAGATCAATGCGAAGGACACGGTAGTTGGTATTGCCGCTTCGGGGACGACACCTTATGTACTTGGAGCTTTAAAAACAGCAAAAGAACACGGCATTTTAACCGGTGGAATCTCCTGCAATCCGGGTTCTCCCCTGTCTCAATTGGCGGATGTGGCCATCACTCCGGTTGTTGGGCCTGAATTCGTAACCGGATCAACGCGCATGAAAAGTGGAACAGCTCAGAAATTGGTACTCAACATGCTTTCCACTGCAGTTATGATCAAAATGGGTCGCGTAAAAGGCAACCGCATGGTAGACATGCAACCTTCCAACAATAAACTGGTTGACCGCGGTGTCAATATGATCGTTGAGGCGACAGGCTGTTCGTACGAATTGGCCTTGGAACTTTTGGACGAGTTTGGATCCGTTCGCGCGGCTGTTGAAGCTTACCAAAAGAAATAAGTGGAGATGCGCGCCTCCCTACTTGCGTTGCTGTTCACTTTCGTGATTTCCTCAGGATTCTCGCAGGATTCGATCAATGTGCTTATTCACGGAACAGTAAGCGACAGCACGCGATCGATGGCGCTTCCCAATTCCATTTTGAAGCTATACAATCAAGAACAATTGTACAAAACGATCTTGACAAATAACGCTGGTGCCTTCGATATAACTTTTCGCGTACCTGCTGGAAAAAACAAGCTGAAGCTTACAGTGACTACCACCAATTACCAAGAAACGACCTTTGAACTGGACAGCAACGAACACCATTCATTTGTTTTACCGGTAAAGCTATTTCTCACTCCTCAGCGCATTTGCTGGGATTCGTTCTTACCGGAAGCCGTATATTTCGAAGAAAACGCCACCGAATTATCCAAAGATCAAGAGTTGTTGCTCCTGAAAGAATTCTTCCGGATGAATGAGCAAATGCAATCCATTTTCCGGACAAAGCGACTGGAAGTCATGGCGTATTGCGATTACACCGAAAAGTATTCGATCGCGGAAAAACGCATGCTCTACATTTATAATTTGGCCGTTGAAGCTGGATTGAATAAGAATTTCCTACGGGTGAAGATCTATGGTAAAAAAGACCTGTTCATCTGCGATTACTGCGATGGTTGTCACTATTTCTACCTCAAAGGTCAGGGTTCATCCTACACCAAAAAAGCCTTTTCAGAATTGGAAATGGAAGAAGAACAAGCCGCTCATTTATCGAAACGCAGAACAGTTCAATTCAACTGGATCGATGCAACAATTGAAGATATCAATCCACGTTAATAAACTGATATAATAATATTTAAC
>CAIYQV010000244.1 GCA_903928365.1 uncultured Flavobacteriia bacterium | reverse complement strand
CCCATAGAACACTCCCTTCTGATGCGGGTTTTCACCATAACGTAACACCTGTGCGCCTTGAACACTTTGTTTGAACACACCATCCTGATCCCCATTAAAATACGTGAAGATCTGTGAATCATAATGCGAGGAAACATTGAACGCATCGCGTGCAAATTGCTGACGCTGCTCCAGAGTCGTTGTGCCTTGTTGCGAAGTGATTAAATCCAGAAAAGGACCATATTGTGCCTGAGATGGAATGATTACTACATCATTGTAATTCTTAGCTGCAGCGCGAATCAGGGAGATGCCTCCGATATCGATTTTCTCAATGATTGCTTCATGACTTGCTCCGGAAGCTACGGTTGCCTCAAACGGATAGAGATCAACAATAACCAGGTCGATCTCCGGTATTTCATATTCGGCGATCTGCGCTTGATCTTCGCTTAATCCACGACGGTTCAAAATACCCCCGAAAACCTTCGGGTGAAGGGTTTTTACGCGACCACCAAGAATGGATGGATAGGATGTAAGGTCTTCAACTCGTTCAACAGGAATACCCATTTCTTCAATGAATGATTGCGTTCCACCGGTAGAATATAGGATCACACCATTCTTGTGCAATTCCTGAATGATCGGAGCGAGTCCAGATTTGTCAAAAACGGAGATCAACGCCGCTTTTATCTTCTTGTTTGAGGTCATAACAGTTTCGAAAAAGAAAGTGCAAAATTAGGTGAAAAAGCCCGATCAGAAGGGATGTATTTTAAAATATTCGCAAGATTTTCCGTTGGGTCAAATTTTCTATGTTGAGACGCTTGTTCTATACACAACCGACAATGATTTTGTAGCTTTACGTTTGAATAAAAAGAAAAATGGCGATCAGGATCTATGTTGTGGAAGATGAACCCAGCCTCAGAGAGATGGTGCAGATGAATTTGGAACTGGACGGGTATGAAGTGACCTGTCTTTCGGATGGACTTACTGCGATGAACCAACTTTCAGAACTAGGGACTGCCGACCTGGTGATCCTTGATGTGATGCTGCCTAATCACAGCGGACTTGAGATCTGTGAAGCCATTCGTAAATCGAGTGCTGTACCTGTCCTTTTTCTGTCCGCAAAAGGTACCACAACGGATAAGATCGAAGGCCTCAAAAAAGGAGGAAATGATTACCTAGGAAAGCCCTTCGATCTGGAGGAAATGTTGCTTCGTGTAAGAGTTCTAACGGAGCCGGCGCGACTGGCGCAAAAACAAACCTTTCACGAACTGATATTAGGACATAAGGTGCTGAATTTTGAAACCTATACGGTTTTGGATACTGCGACACATGAATCGGAGTCCCTCTCTAAAAAAGAAGTTGATCTCTTGCGTTTTTTCCTGGAAAATGAGGATAAAGTTGTTTCGCGGGATGAAATACTGGACAATGTTTGGGGAAAAGATGTGTTTCCAACATCACGAACTATTGACAACTTCATTCTACATTTCCGAAAGTTATTCGAAGAGGATCCAAAGAACCCGAAGTATTTCCATTCGATCAGGTCGGTTGGTTACCGCTTCACACGGAATTAACTACTTTTGCATCCTTACACATGGACGGAAAAGAACACTTAAAACAACTTCGTTACGACAAGGCTTACCTGAAAATGGCACAGTCATGGTCTAAACTTTCACATTGCAATCGCAAACAAGTCGGAGCACTGATCGTGAAGGACTCCATGATCATTTCAGATGGATACAATGGAACCCCTGCAGGATTTGATAATTGCTGTGAAAATGAGATCGGAGAAACGCACTGGTACGTACTACATGCCGAGGCCAATGCCATTCTTAAGGTGTCCAAATCGACCAATAACTCCAAGGGAGCCACCCTGTATCTCACCTTGTCTCCGTGTAAAGATTGCAGCAAACTGATCTTACAGGCCGGAATAACGAGGGTTGTTTTCAAAGATTCATACAAGGATGCCGAAGGGATCACATTTTTGAAAAGTGCCGGTGTAGACGTATTTCAAATCGAAAATCTGGATGATGATTCCTTCTGATAAAAAATATATCCTTCCTATACTGCTTTCTGGGTTTTTAGCACTCGGATTATGGATTGGCCATGTAATGACCCCTCAAATGAGCGGTGCTCTTGGAAGTCAGGGTCAGGAGAAGTACCAGAAACTGCAAGATATCATTGAGATCCTTGACAAAAAATACGTAGATACGGTTAATGGCGAAGCGCTGTTCGAGCTAACCATATCAGACATGCTGCATGATCTCGATCCTCACAGTAATTACATTGCCGCCAGAGATATGCAATCGATGAACGAAAGCATTCAGGGCCAATTTGGTGGAGTCGGGGTTCGCTTTATGATCTTGAGGGATACTATCTGCGTGACCAATGTGATTTCCAGTTCTCCTTCCCAAAGAGCAGGTGTAAGAGCAGGAGATAAGATCCTACAAGTCGACGGTAAAAAAATGACTGGTAAAACCATTTCAAATGAGAAGGTCATGTCAATGCTCAAAGGAAAGGAACAAACTCCAGTAAGCGTTGAATTACTTCGCGGAAAGAAAACCATCAGAAAACGCATCATACGTGGAGCGATCCCCATTGAATCCGTTGTCGCGGCATACATGGTGAATGGTTCAACCGGATACATCAAAGTCGATGAGTTTTCCTTGACTACACCGGACGAATTCAGAATGGCAGCAGGTTGGCTGAAGCAAAAAGGAATGACCAAATTAATTCTGGACCTTCGCAGCAACGGGGGAGGAGTACTTCAATCGGCTATTGCGCTTGCAGACGAATTCCTTCCAAAAGGTTTAGCGATCGTAAAAACAAAAGGCGAACACACCGGTTCTTACACATATCGATCCACATCCACGGGCATCCTCGAGAAAACACAAGTTGCAGTTTTGATCAATTCCAGTTCAGCTTCTGCCAGTGAGATCTTGGCTGGCGCACTTCAGGACAATGATCGGGGCACCATTATCGGAAGAAGGTCCTTTGGAAAAGGTTTGGTACAAGAAGACATTCGTTTACGCGATGGAAGCGATCTTCGATTAACTGTTTCTCGCTATTACACTCCTACCGGTCGCTGTATTCAGAAACCTTATAAGGATGGGTATGAAAAATACATGGAAGACCAGATTGAACGTTACGATAATGGAGAATTGTATACGCCAGACAGCAGTGTTTTCGTTGATTCATTGAAATTCAAAACAACAAAAGGTAAGATTGTTTATGGCGGAGGCGGAATCATGCCCGATATCTTTGTGCCTTTCGATTCCTCGGGATCAAGCCTCTATTTTACAGAGTTGCGTTATTCACAGGCATTCAGCGGATTTGCATTTGATTTTGTTCAGAACAAGCGCATGCAATGGAAGGATCCGAAAGTCTTTTCGAGCAACTTCAAGGTGGACGACCAACTCGTGGAACGTTTCGCAAAATTTGCTGAGAAAGAAATGAAGATCAAACGAAATTCAGCCGAACTGAAACACAGTAAACGATTGATCGCCGAAACCTTGAAAGCAGAGATTGCCAGACAACTTTGGATGGAGGAAGGATTCTACCAGGTTTTCAATTCCACCGACAACGAGTTCGAAAAAGCATTCAAGTACCTTAACCACTAATCAGGAGCGATCGGTTTTTGCAGTGAGGTAGACCGCCAGAAAAATGAGCAACATATATCCCAGCTTGGGCCAGGTGATGGTTTGAGTGTAATCGTCGGCTACCCCCAACGCGAGGAATAAGTAGGCAAAAGTGATCACTAAGATCGGTTGAAAGTAGATGTAGACACTTGACGTAGCTGGTGAGAGGTATTTCAACCCATACATGGTAAGTAAATAGGTCATGAATGTTACACCTACAATCACATAAGTAATTTTACCCCAGGCATCGGCTGGTATCACCTCCAATTGAGCTTGAGCGAGGTCCATCAATGTAGGCGGGAAAATCAATACATATACTAATCCAAATGTAAACACCCACGTGATCACAGTCAGAGGACTATACTTGCTCATGATGGGCTTGGCCATCACCAGATAGATGGCGTAACTTACTGCATTTATAAAGAGAAACAAGTCGCCCAAAGAGGAATCGCCTTTGCCCGTGCTTGCCGTAAGTGTGAGCAAAATGGTGGCAACTGTTCCCAGAACGACACCGAAACCACGCAAAAAGCTAATGCGCTCACGAAGGATAAACATCGACAAAATAACCACAATGATGGGATTCACCGACATGTAAATTCCAGAATTGATGGATGACGATAGATTAAGTCCGTGAAAAAAGAACAACTGATTCATGGTTACCCCAAACAAAGCACACAATGCGATCTTAGCCAGGTCCTTTCGTTCCACTTTCTCTTTACGCGCAACAATCGATTTAACGATCCAGAACAATAGGGTCGCTCCTGCAATACGGAAAAGGATAAAGACATTGGGCGACAAGTACCTTGGCATTACGCCTTTCGCCAATACATGATTTGCTCCGTAAAGGGCATTTACAAAAAAGAGGGCCAGATGGGCGGGAAGATGCCTGGATTTAAACACCTGGATTATTAAACGAATTGGGATGCGGCGGCGATGGTCTTTTTGTCGTTGCCCACAAAAACCTCCTCATCCACAATAATGAACGGTCGTTTCAAAAAGGTATATTCTTCTAATAATAATCGTCGGTAATCCTGTTCTGAAAGATTTTGCTCGTTTAAACCTAAACTTCTGTATTTGATGGCTTTTTTTGAGAAGAGCGCCTCGTAGCTTCCGGCCTTTTCCTTAATCCAATCCAGTGTGGAGGCATCAATGTTATTTGCTTTGATATCCTGCAATTCGACATCCGGTCCGGGAGCGAGTTCCTTGAGGATACGACGATTCGTATCACATGAACTCAGATAATAGATCTTTTTCATTAATTGTTTTGCAGATATTCTTCGTTTCGCTTGCGGTCATCCTCTGAACCAGGTGTGTTGCATCCCTTCACTTTTTTCTCAAAAAGGTAGATCAGTTTCACTTTCGCCATGATTGGAAGGTAGTTGGAATCAAACCATTTCAGTGCTGCACAACCGCCCCTCCATTCGTAAAAACTCATGATTGGTAAATGCACTCCAGGTATAAGAAAACTGCGGCGACTCAGCTTAATACCAAATCCGAGGTCGTAATTCAGTTGGGCAACCAATTTTGGATGATTGTAATCATTGGTTAACCCAAATTGAGACAATCCGTAACTCGTGTTAGTTTCAAGAAGACGATAATCCACATTCGCTCCCAAACCATTATCGATGAAGTATTTCTTGCCGATGTAAAAATTCTTGTGAATGGAGAATCTTCCATACAAGTAGCCGTTCTTGAACGAACTATTTGCTGATGAGGTTGATTGCGTGTTTCCGGGATTCTGTATGGTTAGATCCATCTTCTCAGCGCCATTGAACATTTTAAATCCAAGACCATAATCATAGTATGAGATAAACACTTTCTTCCAGGCTTGCGCCAATTTCGATCTGCGTTGTGTAAAATGAGCTAATCCAACTTCGGCAAAAAAACCAACTTTTCCAGAAGGATCGATAATATAACTCGCAGGTCTTCCATTGGCAATTAAACTTATCTCCGGATTTTCCGTTCTCGTTTTCATGAATGTGGGTCCGGCCGAAAACTGTAGGCCATAAAAACGGTAGTCCTTGTAATCCGCCTTACCGAAATAAGAACTTCTGCGTCCGCCTGGAGTCAGATCGCGCTGGGAATAAACAGACCCTGTAAATACAATGAGGCAAACAAAAATGAGCAATCGATTCATGCCTCTAAAATACAAAATAGCGTAATCAGTTACACAAAGTGCGGATCTTCTCCATCACTTCTTCGGAATCCCACTTGGATTCGATGTCAGGCATCGCCATTATCTGATCCATGATTTTATTCTGAACTTGACCTTTCTGGTAGGCAACACTGTATGGGGTATCACTGAAGGCCACCAAGGAATACAAAGCAGTCCATTTTTCCGGATACAATTCACTAAAACGTGCCTCTATCTTTTTCCTCAAGAGGAATGATGGATCGCCAACGTGATCCCGCATTTCGTAATAATTGTCAACCGAAAGGTCCTGAAGTGCGTCTCCATCCGGTTTTCTTACGACATTGTATTCACTGAAGATCTTTTCCCAATCTTCCCCATATTTCTGCATCAGTTCCCACATCACCGTGCAATCCTCAAATCCTGCATTCATTCCCTGCCCATAAAAAGGTACGGTTGCGTGAGCGGAATCTCCTAATAGCGCCACTTTTCCTGCAGTCCAAGGGTGACAACGAACGATCGCCAGGGAAGAAAGTGGATGATCCTCCCATGAATCAGCCACATCAGGCATCAATTCGTAAAAATCCGGGAATAATGTCTGGAAGAAATTATTGACATCTTCCTTGGTTTTCAATTTGTCAAAAGAATACTGGTCATTCTCATGAGGCATAAATAAAGTACACGTATAAGAACCATCTTCATTTGGTAAGCCAATCAGCATGAATCTGCCTCTTGGCCAAATATGCAGTACATTCTTCTCAAATCTATGTGTTCCATCCGGGTTGGCGGGAAGAAGGATCTCACGGTATCCATCTGCAATGTAATTCTGACTATAGTTGAATCGATCCAACTTTTGCATAGACCCATAACGCACAGCAGAGAATGCCCCATCCGCTGCGAAGATCAAATCTGCCTTGTCTTCGAAAGTTTCACCTGTTAAAGTATTTGTCATGTACACAATCCCATTCTTCAGATCGGCTCTACGGCAATCATGAGAAAAGTGGATGTCAGCATTTCCATACTTTTCAGCAATGTCCATCATGGTCATGTTAATGATCCCACGCGAAACAGAAAAAATTGCCTGGCCTTCCTTTCCATAAGGCTGATAAGTTAAATTTCCTTTGACATCATGCATCACTCGGCCATACATAGGTATAGCAATCTTTCGAATCTCATCACCAACTCCAACCGCATCCAATGCCTTCCAGCCGCGATTTGAAAGCGCCAGGTTTATTGATTTTCCTGCGGAAATCTTCTGTTTTCGCATGTCTGTTCGGCGCTCATAAATGGTTACTTTGTATCCGGCCTTTGACATATACACCGCCCACAAAGAGCCTACCAATCCAGCCCCAATTATGATTACACGTTTTTCGTTCTCCATTAATTAATGTTGTTTATTATGGAATATTGAAAATTTTCAAATTAACAAATCTTCAAATCCCGAATTACAAATCCCTAATCCTATTGTATCGCTTCCTGGAGCAACTGTCCGAACCAATAACAATCTTCGTATGAATTGTATAAAGGCGCCGGCGCTACACGAATGACATTCGGCTCACGCCAATCTGCCACTACACCAAGATCGGAAAGTACATCAAATAAAGCTTTTCCCTGACCTTTTGCCATAATAGACAACTGAGCCCCTCTTTTTGTTTTGTCTCTTGGGGTGATCAATTCGAAAGAAACACGATCCTTGTTCTTTTCAGAAATATCATCGATCACAAATTCAAGATAGGCTGTCATTTGATCTCTTTTTTGTCCGATCCTGTCCATTCCCGCTTCATCAAAGATTTCAACCGAAGCAAGGTGTGCAGCCATTCCCAAAACAGGGGCGTTACTTAATTGCCAACCTTCTGCTCCTTCCATCGGAATAAAGCCAGGCTCCATCAAAAAACGTTTCGACTTATCATATCCCCACCAACCTGCAAATCGAGGCAGTTCAGGACTGTTAGCATGACGCTCATGTACAAACATCCCGCTTACCCCACCAGGGGAAGAATTCAAATATTTATACCCACACCAAGCTGCAAAATCAACCCCCCAATCATGGAGATGAAGATTGATGTTTCCTGCAGCATGCGCAAGATCAAATCCTGCGATGGCGCCAACACCGTGTGCGGCGTCGGTTATTTTTTTCATATCGAACAATTGTCCGGTGTAATAATTCACACCACCAATCATTACCAAAGCCAGTTCATCGCCTAATTCTTCAATCTTAGAAAGAATATCCTCTTCCCGGATCAATTGTTCGCCATCTCTGGGACCAACTTCAACAAGATGTTCGGCAAGGTTCAAACCATGGAACTTCACCTGAGATTCCAACGCATATTGGTCACTTGGAAAAGCTTTTGCCTCACACAAGATCTTGGTTCTTTTTCCTTTAGGCTGATAAAAAGAGACCATGAGTAAATGAAGATTTGTGGTCAATGAGTGCGTAACCACTACTTCAATCGGTTTTGCACCTACGATCTTTGCCACCTTGTCAGTGAGATTTTCATGATACGCATACCAGGGTCTTTTCGCTAAAAAATGTCCTTCAACTCCATATTTCTGCCAATCATCCAATTCCTGAAGAATGTATTCTTTGACGGTTTTAGGTTGTAATCCAAGGGAATTTCCTGTGAAATAACGAACGGTTTTTTCGTGAAATGTTGGAAAATGAAACTTCTCTCTAAAGGATTTCAGAGGATCATGAGCGTCTAATTGACGGGCAAAATCCAGGCTGTTTTCAAACTGATGCATCGTAACGCCTTGTTTATCTGGTTAAAGCCGCATTTGCGGTGCACAAAGATAGCTAAACAAGCAGTTTAATTGAATGACTACAGGCGCATTCCAATGACACAAATATCGTCTACCTGGTCACGATCACCTTTCCATGATTCGAAAAAGGATTCCATTTGAGTAAGCTGATCATTGATCGGTAATGTATGCATTTTCAAGATTACCTCTTTGAAACCGGATTTTTTCAGTTTTTTACCATCTTTTCCGCCAAACTGATCATGATATCCATCTGAGAACAAATAGAACACATCGCCTTCTTCAAGTAAAAAAGTATGATCCGTAAAAGGCAAACCATGTTCACTGCTTCCTATAGGTTGCTTATCTGGAAGAATCTCTTGAATCGCTCTTCCGTCATTCTTTCTTATAATCCATAGTGGATTATTCGCTCCCGCCCAGATCGCCTCGGTCGAAGACTTTTTGTGCTGATATTGAATGCGGATAAGCGAAATATCCATTCCGTCATTGGAGCTGTCTTGTAAACGCAACTCCTTAATGAATTTTAGGCGCAATTGCTCTAGAATTTCTGCTGGAGTTAAAATTTCAGGTTGTGACAGGATCTCATTCAGAAAAGCGATTCCCAACATGGTTAGAAATCCTCCAGGCACTCCATGACCTGTACAATCAGCGGCGGCTACGTAGAGAAATTGCTCTTTTTCCTGAGCCCAGTAGAAATCACCTGAAACAATATCCTTGGGTTTAAAGTAAATATAATGCTCCGGAAGGTGCTCACTGATGTGTTTTTTCTCCTTTAGAACTGCCTCCTGAATTCGCTGTGCATAACGGATACTTTCCATCACTTCCTTATTATGCAATTCAAGAAGCCGACTTTGTTCCTGAATTCGGTCGTATGCCTTTTGCAATTCGATACTACGAAGTTTTTCAAGTTCCGCTTCTTCCGCTTTCTGGCGTATCTTTTCCAACTGATGCTGAAATTGCAAGTCTTTGATCGCCTGAATATTTGTTTGATTATGAATCTCGGTATATAGCCTGTGATATTCTTTGTAATGCAGCACCGAACCCTCAAAGTCACCGGTAGATTCCTTGATCTGAGCGATCAGCAATTGAGCTGCGTTTTCATCTTCCCTAGAACCAGTTAAACGAGCCAACTCTACCGCTTTTTCAACAGCATTCAAAGCGCGTTCAAAGTGATTTAGACTCTTTAGAAAATCACCTAATTGAAGCAGTGTTTCAGTTGTCAAAACATGGTAGGAAATTCCTTCAGATAAGTCAAGACTTTTTAGAAAAGATCTTTCTGCAGCATCATAATTCCCTTCAAGAACAAATAGCTTTCCTAAATTATGTAAAGCCCACGCAACAGAATCCGTACCCGCATTATCCAACTCCATACATTTGATGAACCACTCTTTTGCAGAGGACGACTCCTTCATATCCAAGTAGGTTTCACCAATGTTGTTCATCGAGCCGGAAATGTCACCTGCGTCCCCAAGAGTTTCTCTAATGGCCAGACATTTCAGATTGCATTCGAGACGTTTTTCATGATCCTTTTGAAACATGTAAACGGCTCCAAGATTATTCAGTGAATCTGCTTCACCCTTCAAGTCACCAAAGGATTTAAAAAATCTTAATGCTCTCAAAGCATGATCCATTGCCATGGAATAATCTGAAAACCTCCAGTAACAATAGCTTAGAATCTTATGGCATTCTGCCATTCCTTTCTCGTTATTCTGTCGCTGAAATTCTGGAAATCGTTCATTGGCAATGCGAAAAGAACCACGAAGATCACTTCTCCGGTTTTCCCATGCGTCCAATAATTCTGAGTATTCTTCGATTTCCTTCACCAGCTAAAAATAGTTATTATTCCTACGATTACGAAAATCTGCTTTTAAGGTTCCGGTATTTTTCAGTAAACCCCATTATGCATTAACTTTGCAGCAGATATTTATCCCATGGAGACCAAGCAAATCATTCAGCGCACAACGTCAGAAGTTCTTTTCAAGCAGTCGAAAACCTATTTTCCCGGAGGTGTAAATTCACCCGTCAGAGCATTTAAATCAGTTGAAGGCACTCCGCTTTTTATTAAAAAAGGAGATGGCTGTCGTATCTGGGATGAAGACAACAATGAGTTCATCGATTTCTGCTGTAGCTGGGGGCCACTGATTCTTGGTCATAATCATCCTTCTGTTTATCACAAAGTAGTGGAAACGCTTCAAAACGGTTCAAGCTTCGGTGCTCCAACCCGACTGGAAAATGAACTCGCTGAATTGATTCTTTCACGAAATCCGTTCATTGATAAACTGCGTTTCACAAGTTCCGGTACGGAGGCGGTCATGTCTGCGCTGCGCATGGCGCGAGGTTACACGGGAAGAGACCTCATTATTAAGTTTGAAGGTTGTTACCATGGTCACTCCGATGCACTTTTAGTCAAAGCGGGAAGTGGACTGGTTACTTTTGGAGAGTCCTCCAGCGCCGGTGTGCCGGAAAAAGTAGCGAATGACACACTTGTTCTACCTCTAAACGATCTTGACGCTTTGGAGGCGTGTGTTGCCAACTACAAGAATGCTATTGCCTGTGCGATTATAGAACCGATCCCTGCCAATAATGGTTTACTGCTTCAGGACAAAGCGTTCCTTACAAAATTGAGAGAGATTTGCACTCGGGAAGGAATTCTATTGTTTTTCGACGAGGTGATCTCCGGGTTTCGGGTAGCATTTTCCGGAGCAGCGGAATACTATGGAATAAGTCCAGACATTGTAACTTATGGGAAGATCATAGGAGGAGGATTACCCGTTGGTGCCTATGGTGCCCGAAATGAAATCATGGCAATGATCTCTCCCGATGGCCCGGTATATCAAGCTGGAACATTATCCGGAAATCCTGTGGCAATGGCTGCTGGAATTGCTCAATTAACAGAATGTGCGAAACCTGGTTTTTATGATTCTCTCGAAGAAAAAACGAGCTATTTTGTCTCTGCGATCAATAGCTATGCTGAAAATAAGAACTACCCCTTCGAACTGGTGACCGTTGGATCCATCTTCTGGTTGTCATTCAACGGAAAAAAACGCATTCAAAAAGCGGATCAGATCGATCCCGACATGTCACATTTTAAGGTAATGCACCGCGAATTGCTTGACAGAGGCGTTTACCTGGGTCCGAGCGGTTATGAAGTAGGTTTTGTGTCTGCTGCGCACACGGAAAAGGACCTTGCTTTCGCTGCGACTGCATTTTGCGAAGTACTGGATATCGTATTTGGGAACTGATTACCTGTCGGAACACGCTTGCTGAAGTTCTTTCAACTTGACGCCATCCAACTGGTGATACGAGGAGCATTCCTTTTTCTGCCTTGTTTTCAAGTCTTTAATTTTCATCACCTGATCTGCAGACAAAACTCCATTCAATGCTTTAGAGGATGCTTCATTCAATTCATTTCCTAATTCAAGGCAGCGGCAAAACTGTTCATCCTTAGTAGAACAAGAAACCAACATGATTAGAGAAACGGTGGCTGTAAAAAGGGAGCTTATCTTCATATTTGCAGGAGAATGTAGACACAAGTATAGGTATTTTTAGCTCTTCGAACACAGATTTATTACCTTAGTTGCCGATGAATGAACAAACCAGCAAATTGCCAAAAGTGGGTACGACCATTTTCACTGTCATGTCAAAAATGGCAGCCGATCATGGAGCAATCAATCTATCTCAGGGATTTCCCAATTTTCCTGTTGATTCAGTTTTACAAGATCTTTTAGCCGAAAAAGCAAAAGAACAAGTGCATCAATATGCTCCCATGGCTGGTAATCCGGAGCTACTGAATGAAATAAGTAAATTGACCGAGCAGCAATATGGAAGAGTCACACATCCTTCCTCTGAAATTTTAGTTACTGCTGGTGCAACTCAAGCCATTTTTGCCGCCATACAAGCACTCGTTCGTTCAGGCGAAGAAGTCTTGATCCTTGATCCTTGTTATGACTGTTATGAATCCCCAGTGGTTCTGACGGGCGCTATCCCGGTTCACCTGCCTTTAAAAGATGATTTCTCTCCAGATTGGGAGTTGATAGATCAAAAAGTCAGTCCCCGGACGAGGCTTATAATCATCAATAATCCGCACAATCCGTCAGGAAAAGTTTTAGATGAACAGGACATTGACCGACTCGAATCGATTCTGATTAAGCATCCGCATTTGTTGCTTCTTTCGGATGAGGTCTATGAGTACATTACCTTTGAGAAAAAGCACATTTCGATTAACTCCAGACCGAAGATCCGTGAAAAGTCCATCATCATTTCTTCTTTTGGTAAAACTTTTCACATCACAGGTTGGAAGATTGGTTACCTCATCGCTCCTGAAACGCTGATGATTGAAATCAAAAAAGTACATCAGTTCCTGGTTTTTTGCGTCAACAGTCCGGCACAAGCTACACTCGCCGCCTATCTGAAGGTAACTGATGCCTCCCTTCTCGGAAGCTTCTACCAGCAAAAACGAGATACGTTTCGGAAACTCATTGCCTCAAGCAGGTTCGAGTTGCTCCCATCAGAGGGCTCCTATTTTCAATTAGCCTCTTATTCAAAGATCTCCGAAGAAAATGATGTGGATTTCTGCAAAAACCTCGTAACACAGCATGGAGTGGCTGCTATTCCGCTTTCGGTTTTTAATGACGACCACCTTGATAGAAAACTCATACGTTTCTGTTTCGCGAAAGATGACCAAACCCTAACACAAGCAGCAGAAAGATTATGCAAGATCTAACCGTAGCGCTCGTACAAGCAGATCAGATCTGGGAGGACAAGTCGGCCAATCGCGCGCACTTCATGAAGCTCCTGGCTACTTTGACATCACCTGTAGATCTCATCGTGTTGCCAGAAATGTTTGATACTGGTTTTTCCATGAACACGGAATTAGCGGAAGAGTGGGAGTGCAATTCATCGCTGAAATTCCTTCAAGAAATGGCACTGATCTATCAATCCGCTATTTATACTTCTTTCATGTGTCGTGAAAAAGGGAAATGCTACAACCGTGGAGTATTTGTTCATCCGAACGGAGATTTTACCATTTACGACAAACGAAAAACCTTTGGACTGGCAGGTGAAGACCAGGTTTTTACAGCAGGTACTTCAGAGCAAATCATCGGATACAAAAGCTGGAAAATCCAATTACAGATCTGTTACGACCTTCGCTTTCCTGAGATCTGTCGTAATCGAATATCCGAAGACGAGCAGCCTGCCTACGATCTGTTGATCTATGTTGCCAACTGGCCGGAGCGCCGTTCTGAACATTGGAAAACACTGCTTCAAGCACGTGCAATAGAGAATCAATGCTACGTGGCAGGAGTTAACAGAGTTGGAAAAGACGGTAAAGATCTTTCCTACTCAGGTAATTCAGTTTGCGTTACAGCACTTGGAGAGGCCACATTTTGTGAAGCCGGACAAGAAACGATTCAACAAATCAACTTATCGAAAGACTCATTGCATCAAGTACGAAGCACGCTTCCATTTCTGAAAGACAGATAAAAGTTAATTATTTAACTGCGTGTTTTTTTGTTTAGAAATGGTCTATATTTGCTCCGTTTCAAATTAAAACATGCAATGAAAAAGCTTTACATCAGCATCCTCCTCTTGGGAGCACATTCTCTATCTTTTGGGCAAATTATGCCTAAGCCACTTATTTCTAATGATATAAGCAAAATAAAACCCCTTAACACGAACAAAAAGCCTAATGAAAAAGCATTGGGTACAGTTTTTTGGGAAGATGATTTCAGTAACGCAGCGGACTGGACTATTAATAATAGCGGTCAAACAGGTGCTGAATTCGGTTGGACCATAGACGCAACCTCCGATGGATGGTTTGATCCAGCGGGTATTAACTCTACTTCAGGTGGTAATTACGCAGAGCTTTCCAATGGAGACCCAACTGCTACACCGGGCACCCAAGCCACCGGGGTAACATACACATTGACAACTGCTCAACCGATAGACATATCGACACAAGGAACGAACATCTCACTGCTTTTTGAGCAATATGGGGCACGATTCAATGATCTTCAAGAAATCTTAGTTTCAACAGACGGAACATCCTTCTTCCCGGTAGGTGACAATTCTGACAAACCTGTACTTTCCGCTGCTGGTGGATCTGAATATGATAATCCTGATCTAAAAACGATTAACCTGGCAGGTTTGATCAATGGTGCAACACAGCTTTGGATCCGATTCAGCTGGACAACGGCTTTCCCAAGTGCGGGCACCAATCCAAATGTTTGGGTAGCATACGGTTGGTATATTGATGATGTTCGACTTACTACAAATGCAGATTATGATCTTGTAGTAGAATCAAGCTATTGGGGAACTGCCGGGTTGAAATACTATCAAATTCCACTTACGCAAGTCGCTCCGATAGACTTTTCAGCTAATGTTTTCAACGGCGGAACGCTTCCTATGACAGGAACCACTTTAAATGTCGATGTGAATTCTGGTTTGTATACTGGTTCAAGTGCACCGGCTACGATCAACCCTCTTGAAACCGATAGTCTTTTCACAACCGCTGCGTTCACCCCCAGCAATGCTTCAACAACAACGTATTCTGTTGCCAGAACATTAACTACTGCTGATGCAGACGATATCCCAACAAACAACACCTTTGCGCCTATTTCGTTTGCGACTACAAACTATGTTTACGCACGTGACAATGGTGTTACTACGGGCGGAGGAACCACATCCAATGGAGATATGGGATTTGAAACAGGAAACCTATTCGAAATCTTTGCTAATCAAACAGTGGAAGCTATTGACATCCGTTTGGCAGGAGGTTCTGGTGGAACACCAGTTGGAACGGAGATCTATGCACGCCTGTATAGCATCGATGCTTCTGGAAACTTTGTTTACATGTCTGAATCTGCTCCTCTTGTGGTTGCGGGATCAAACTTGAACACAAATGTGGTAATGGAACTTATCCCATCTGTTGACCTGGTTGCAGGAGAAGCATACCTTGCGGTAGTAGGATCTTATGATCCTGCTTTGATCGTTGCAAACGCAGGTGTTACGGATCCTCAAACATCGTTCTACCTTGATGGAAACGATATGGCTTCCAGCACACTTTACTATCAGACAAATGTTCCTTGGGTTCGTTTGAACTTCGATCCTGCTGTAGGTATCGAAGAAAAATCTGGTGATGATTTTGCAGCATCAGTATATCCTAACCCTACGAATGGATCAGCAACGGTGAATTTCAATGTAAATTCAGCTTCTGAAGTCACTGTGACGGTAAGTGATGTTACAGGAAAAGTGATCGACGTGTTGATGAACGAGGCTTCAGTTTCCGGTGAACAGAAAATTTCGTTTGATGCTGCTTCTTACGCAAACGGTGCATACTATGTGACGATTGCTACAGAAGGTTCAACAGTTACAAGAAAATTCATGAAAAAATAAGGAACGATTTCCTAATTTTAAAGGCCTCCTGGTGGGGCCTTTTTTTATGCCATTACTTGTCCCGGGATATATTGGATTGTTCTTTAGCTGCTTTCTATCGGCGACGCTTTTGCCATTGAGTTCGGAAGCTGTCATCATTTACATGTTATATCAAAAATATGATGTCTGGGCATGCCTGTTGATCGCAACTGCGGGCAATACGATCGGTGGCATGACGAACTATCTTTTGGGATTAATGGGTCACCCTAAATGGCTCCAGAAATTTGGGATCAAGGAAGAGCGCATCCACTCTTTTGAACTTCGAATTCAAAAATACGGATACTGGTTAGCCTTTTTCTCTTGGGTTCCATTTATCGGTGATCCCCTAACCGCAGCTCTTGGATTTTTTAGAGTTCCATGGATACCGGTTCTTGTTTTAACCACTACAGGAAAATTTCTGCGTTATCTGGTTTTGATCCTACCCTTTTTATGAGCTCTTTCCGTTAAGAATAACGATATTTGCCAAAAATTTCAGAACGATGTCAAAGGTTACTACCCTCAGCGAATTCATTATGGCCAAACAGGCTGATTTTCCTTTTGCCACAGGCGAATTGAGCAGGCTGTTGAACGATATCGCCGTTGCATCAAAGATTGTCAGTCGTGATGTTCGAAAAGCGGGGTTGGTAGATCATATTCTCGGGGCTCAGGGAGATGTTAATGTGCAAGGGGAAGAGCAGCAAAAACTAGATGTGGTAGCTGATAACCAGTTCATTAAGGCATTTGAATACGGTGGAGAAGTATGCGGCATCGCCTCTGAGGAGAATGATGATTTCGTAGCTTTTACTTCAGAGATCTCTAAAAACGGAAAATACGTGGTGCTTTTCGATCCACTGGATGGTTCCTCGAATATTGATGTTAATGTATCCATCGGAACGATATTCTCCATTTACCATCGGGTTTCTGAAGTCGGTACCGAGGCAACCCTGGAAGATATGCTACAAAAAGGACAGGAACAGATCGCTGCCGGCTATGTGCTATACGGATCCTCCACAATGCTCGTTTATACCTCCGGGCGCGGTGTGAATGGCTTTACCCTTGATCCATCGATTGGTGAATTCTGTTTATCCCATCCGAACATGAAAATGCCTGAAACAGGTCGATTGTACGCCATGAATGAGGGTAATATCAATATCTGCGAAAAAGGTGTTCAGGACTACATAGCCTATTGTCAGAGTTATGAGAACGATAAAGGCGCTCCTTATTCCGGGCGTTACATCGGTTCACTTGTAGCTGATTTTCATCGCAACATGATCAAAGGTGGAATTTACATATACCCGGGAACTAACTCAGCTCCTGAGGGAAGGCTACGGTTACTATACGAATGTAATCCACTCGCATTTATTGCCGAACAAGCTGGTGGATTGGCAACCACTGGAAGAGAGCGTATACTTAACATTGAGCCTCATCGCCTGCATCAACGTGTGCCTTTATTCATCGGTTCAAAACAAATGGTGGAAAAAGCAATGAGTCTCCTGCATTAATCTATGGAACTCAAGGAATTCAGATCTCTCTTTCAGAAACTGTCACCCATTGATCCTTCGGCTCAGAAGCTTCAGGATCCGCACGCCCGCATCCATTGGAAAGGAGTGATTGGTTCCGCGAGAAGTTTGTGTGCCTCCGCTTTGGCGGAACAGACTCCCGGACATCATTTGTTCATATTGAATGACAAAGAGGAGGCTGCTTATTTTCTGAACGATCTTGAAGGACTCTTTCCTGAAGACAAACGCATTTTGTTCTATCCTGCTTCGTACCGGGTTCCATATCAGCTGGAAGAAACTGATAATGCCAATGTGGTTTCCAGAGCTGAGGTTTTAGAAAAAATCAACAATGGGAACAATGTGTGGGTCGTCACCTATCCGCAAGCGCTTTTTGAAAAAGTTCCCACACAAAAACGGCTCAAAGAGCACACCTTGCGGGTTGAGATCGGCAAATCGTACTCCATCGATTTCATGAATGAATTGTTGTTGGAATACCATTTTGATCGGGTTGATTTTGTGTATGAACCTGGTCAGTTTTCCATTCGCGGCGGAATCGTAGATGTATTTTCATATAGCAATGACCATCCGTTCCGAATAGAGTTCTTTGGTGATGAAGTGGAAAGTATCCGCACATTTGATGCCTCATCCCAATTATCGGTTGCAACTCATAAGCATTTCAATATCATCCCTAATGTGCAGGGTACTCTGAGCCTTGATTTCAATGGCAGTTTTTTTGATTTTGTAGGGAAACAGTCAACGATCTGGCTCTCTTCCTTTGATCAGCTGAAAAGTGTACTTCAAAAAGAGTACGACCGCGCGGTAAAAATACATTCCGATCTTCCTGATACCGTTAGGCACACCTTGCCTGGAGATTTATACCTCCATCCGTCTGAGATGGAAAAAACATTGGAGAGTTCCAGTGTGATCGAGTGGGGTCCACAATACCATTTCAGAACGGATGTCTCGTTTCAGTTTGATTTCCTTCCTCAACCAAGTTTCAACAAGAACTTTGACCTGTTAAGAGAAGACCTCATCCAGCGCAAAGAAAAAGGATCCAAAAATCTAATATTCTCAAACCAACCCAGACAGATTGAACGTCTTTACCAGATCTTCGAGGACATCGGCGGTAACGTAGATTTCACACCTATGCATCTGGCTTTGCATGAAGGGTTTATTTCTCCGGATCTGAAGTTGACCTGCTATACAGATCATCAGCTCTTTGAACGCTATCATCGTTTCCGTCTTAAGGAAGGATTCCGTCAGGCCAAACAAGCACTTACGTTAAAAGAGATCTATAACCTTCAGAAAGGCGACTTTGTAACACACATTGATCACGGTGTCGGACAGTTCTCGGGATTGGAAACGATCGATGTAAATGGTAAACCGCAGGAAGCGATCCGATTAATATACAAAGACGGGGATGTGTTGTATGTTGGCATTCATTCCTTGCACCGCATCTCAAAGTTCACCGGTAAAGAAGGAAATGCGCCAAAGCTAAATAAACTTGGAACACAGGCTTGGGCAACACTCAAAAACAAGACTAAGAAAAAGATCAAGGAACTTGCCTTCGACCTGATCCAGCTTTATGCGAAGCGGAAAAGCCAACCGGGTTTTGCTTTCAATAGGGACACGTATCTGCAGAACGAACTGGAAGCTTCCTTCATGTACGAGGATACTCCGGATCAGTTTAAGGCAACTCAGGCTGTCAAAGAAGACATGGAATCGCCCACACCTATGGACAGGCTGATCTGTGGTGATGTGGGATTTGGAAAAACGGAAGTAGCCATTCGAGCGGCTTTCAAGGCAGCTACCGATGGGAAACAGGTCGCTGTTTTGGTGCCAACGACCATTCTCTCCATGCAGCATTTCCGCACGTTCAAAGAGCGTTTGAAGGACTTCCCGGTAACCGTAGATTACCTGAATCGATTCAAATCAGCCAAAAAAACTACCGAAACACTAAAAGATCTCGCGGAAGGAAAGATCGATATCCTTATTGGAACACATGCATTGGTTGCCGCGAAAGTTAAGTACAAAGATTTGGGGTTGATGATCATCGACGAAGAACAGAAATTCGGCGTAGCAGTCAAGGACAAACTTAAAACGCTCCGCGCAACAGTTGATACATTGACACTAACGGCAACACCTATTCCGAGAACCTTACAGTTTTCATTAATGGGAGCACGCGACCTGAGTATTATCAATACGCCACCGCCCAACAGACAACCTGTACTTACGGATGTGATTCACTTCAATGAAGAAGCGATCCGTGATGCGATTGCCTATGAAGTGAGCCGTGGGGGACAAGTGTTCTTTGTGCACAACCGCCTGGCGAATATCCGCGAAGTATCCGGAATGATCTCTCGTTTGTGTCCGGGTGTGCGTGTCGGTATTGGACACGGACAGATGGATGGAGAGCAACTCGAAAAGATCATGATGGATTTCATCAATGGTGAATACGATGTCCTACTTGCAACGACCATCATCGAATCCGGAATCGATATCTCAAATGCTAACACAATCATCATCAACGATGCCCACAATTTCGGATTAAGCGATTTGCATCAGTTACGAGGTCGCGTGGGAAGAAGCAATAAAAAAGGATTTTGTTACCTCATCGCACCCCCTTTCAGCATCATGACTTCCGATTCCCGCAAACGTCTGGAAGCATTGGTTCAATTCTCTGATTTAGGCGCAGGATTCAACATCGCGATGAAAGATCTTGACATTCGCGGTGCGGGAAATATGCTTGGAGGTGAACAAAGCGGATTTATTTCAGAGATCGGATTTGAAATGTATCAGAAGATCCTCAACGAAGCGATCGACGAATTACGTGAAAATGAATTCAAAGAATTATTCGATGAACGCACCACAGACAATCCATTACAGTATGTGAAAGACTGTGTTCTAGAGACAGATCTGGAAGTCCGCATCCCGGATGATTATGTAAACAATGTCGCTGAACGTTTGAGTTTGTACCAAGAGATGGACAATCTGAAGAGCGAAACAGAGCTCGATCAGTTTGCCAACCAGTTGATAGACCGATTTGGTCCGCTTCCTCGGGAAGTGAAAGAACTCATCCTGTCCTTCCGTTTGCGCTGGCTGGCCGAAAAAATGGGTCTCGAACGACTGGTAATCAAATCCGGAAAGATGGTGGGTTATTTCATCACGAATGCGCAATCGCCTTTTTATGAAACAGAGGTATTTACGCAAGTACTTCAGCACATTCAGAAAAATGGTTCAAACTGCACATTAAGTGAGAAAAACGACCGGCTACGAATCATTTTTGCTGAGGTAAAGCATGTCAAGGATGCCTTTGAACAGATACAACAGATCCTTGGGACTGTTTGATTTTCCTACATTTGAAGTATGAAGAGGCCTAAAGCCATTGTTTCCGTATCCAATGATCTGTACACCGACAACCGTGTAAATAAGGTCTGTTTGTTCCTGAAAGAACAGGGTTACGATGTGCTTTTAATCGGCCGTCGGAAAAAAGATAGTGTACATCTTACTGATCGATCCTATGCTACAAAGCGCTTTCAGCTGCTGTTTGAGAAGGGATTTCTTTTTTATGCAGCCTTTAATTTCCGACTATTCCGTTACTTGTTCTCGCATAGAGCGCAATTATTAGTGAGCAATGATCTGGACACGCTCGCTGCCAATTACCTGGCTTCGAAATTCAAGCGATCCTGCAGATTGGTGTATGATACACATGAATACTTTACCGAAGTGCCGGAATTGCAGGGGCGGCCTTTTGTGAAAGGTTTCTGGGAACGAATCGAGAAATGGATCTTTCCAAAACTGGAAACGGTGTATACTGTCAATCATTCGATCGCTAAACTGTACGCAGATAAATACCAGAAGGAAGTACTGGTGGTTCGAAATGTTTCACCCAAGTGGAATCCAACGGCAAGAAAATCCAGACAAGACCTCGGGCTTGAGGAAAATAAATTCATCGTCATTTTGCAGGGAGCCGGTATCAATGTGGATCGCGGCGCAGAAGAAGCTATTGAATCAGTTCGTGATTTAGAAAATGTACTGCTCATTATCCTTGGAGATGGAGATGCCGTTCCAAAGTTGAAAGCACACGTTGAAACCTCATCGTTAACAGATTCTATAATGTTCCTTTCTAAAAAGCCTTATGCTGAAATGATGCAATATACCGCCTGTGCTGATCTTGGACTGACACTGGATAAACCGAGTAATCTAAATTACCGTTTCTCCCTTCCCAACAAACTATTCGATTACCTCCATGCGGGAGTCCCTGTCATTTGTACGGATCTGCCTGAAGTAGCAGGCATCGTACGTAAACACGATGTTGGGGTTGTGCTGAATGAATTGATTGTAGAAGAATTAAGAGCGCAAATCATGCGTTTGCAGCATAATCCGGAGTTGCTGATGCGTTTAAAAGCTAATTGCGCTGTGGCAGCCGAAAACGAATGCTGGGAAAAAGAAACGGAAATACTTCAATTGATCTATCCGAAAGTTGGCTGAAAAAACCCTGCATATCATCTGTCTGGATGTACCCTTTCCACCTGATTATGGCGGGGCGATCGACATGTTTTACCGCATTCAAGCCCTGAAAGAACTCGGTTTCAACCTTACTTTGCACATCTTTGAATACGGTCGTGGTAGACATAAAGAATTAGACGTCTATGGTGAAGTTCATTACTACCAACGTAAACGATCCATTTGGCAGGTATTTTCCAAACGACCATTTATAGTTCAGTCTAGAAAGAACAAACAGTTACTTGAACGTCTGATTCAGGACGATGCACCCATTCTCTTTGAGGGAATTCACACGACGTGGTACCTGGAACATCCCCAAATTCAAAAGAGAACCTCGCTCGTTCGAATGCACAATGTGGAACACGAGTATTATCGTTTACTTGGGAAACAAAGTTCATTTTTGAAAAAACTCTTCTTTCAACTGGAATCTTCTAAATTGAAGAAATACCAATCCATTTTAAATCATTGCACTGGTGTACTTGCCATCAAAGAAGATGAAGCTGTTCAACTGCATCATTTAAACCGAAATGTGAAGGTTTTGCCAGCATCCCTTCCAACGATCGAGGGTCGGTATCTACCAACTAAACGCTATGCTTTGTTTCACGGAAACCTGTCGGTTCCTGAGAATGCTCATGCAGCTGTATACCTGATTAAGAAGTTGTCCGGTGTCATAAACAAAGAATTCGCTCTTGTTATAGCAGGAAAGAATCCGTCAAAAAAACTGGTTCAACTTTGCCAATCACATGAAATCACTCTAATCGCCAATCCATCCGAAAAACAGCTGGATCAACTCGTTCAGGAAGCACACATTCATGTGCTTCACACAGAAAATGCCAGTGGAATCAAACTGAAGCTACTGACATCTTTATACAGCAGCGGACATTTGCTGGTGAACCCAAAAATGGTAGAAGGAACACCCCTTAAAGAATTTTGTGTCGTTTATGAAGATTCCAAAGATCTAAAGATGCATTTTTTAGGTTTGAGAAATGCTGCTTTGAGCCAGGAAGATTTTAACGCAAGGAAAGAGTTCATTCAATCTCATTTCAACAACAAGAAGAACTGTTTACTCATTCAAAAGCTATTAACCCATGAAATTTAAATTCCTTATTTTACTGCTACTTCCTGTTTCAGGAATGAGTCAGATCACTGGTTTGTGGCACACCTCATTTACGGTCATGGGAATGAGCAAACGCCTCGATCTAAATCTTGAAATAAGTCCCAAGGACACTACGGGCTGGATCAAAGATCCGGAATCCAAATCTGCGGTTAAACTTCCATTAGATGAGGTTCATATCCAGAACGATTCCCTGCATTTTTCTTGGACTTCAGGAAGACTGAGCTTCAATGGCCGCTATTTTGCTTCCGGAGACTCACTTCATGGCGATTTTTATCAGTCTGGATTGGATTGGAAAGCCCGGTTTACCAGGGAAGAACAAGCTATCATCAAGTTGGTGCGACCGCAAGAACCACAAGCGCCTTTTCCTTACAAAAGTGAGGAGCTCCTCATTAAAAACGGCGATGTGACACTGGCGGCAACATTGACCCTTCCGGAATCTGGAACCAACTTTCCAATTGTTGTT
>CAIYQV010000243.1 GCA_903928365.1 uncultured Flavobacteriia bacterium | reverse complement strand
CTCAACCTGATCTATGCCAGAGATTACAGCCTGTTGAAAGACCTGACAATCTTATCAAAAGCATGGACTAAACTGGACCGATAAATCGGCTCAAAACCATTTGTCCGAAAGGAATTTTACCTTACTTTTGTACCCTAAAAAATAATCGAAACCAGTTTTCCTTATGGCACAAATTGAAATCAGACTTCCGAAAATGGGAGAAAGCGTCACAGAAGCTACAATCACCAATTGGTTAAAAAACATTGGCGACAAAGTAGAACTCGATGAACCTCTTGTTGAAGTAGCAACAGACAAGGTAGATAACGAACTGCCTTCAGAAGCCGGAGGAATTCTGATCAAACGATTCTTCGAAAAGGATCAGGTGGCCCAGGTTGGGGATGTGATCGCACTGATTTCGACTGATGGTGATGGCGTGGCTGCTGCTGCACCTGAAAAAGAGATACAGGGAGCAACAGATGCTGCGAAAGAAATCGTTGCCACAATTGAAACGGTTAAAGAAACTGTGGCCAATGAAGCCATTCAACTGGACAAAAGCGGACCTTCTGGTAAATTTTACTCTCCTCTCGTAAGAAGCATTGCTGAGAAAGAGGGTATTTCAATGAGTGAATTGGAAAACCTGAATGGTAGCGGTCAAGCTGGAAGAGTAACTAAAAAAGACATTCTTACATACGTAGAAAACAGAGTGAATGGCGCTGCGCCTCAACCTGCAGCCCAAGCAAATACATCATCCACTCCAGCTGCGCCTGCAGCTCAAAATGCACCTTCAGCGAGTCCTGCAGGTGGCAATGGCTTCCTTGCAAACATTAAAGAGCCGATTGTCGTTCCTAACCCTGGTGATGAGATCATTGAGATGGATCGTATGCGTAAGCTTATCGCAGAGCACATGATCATGTCGAAACATGTATCTCCACACGTCACCTCTTATGTTGAAGCTGATGTAACCGAAATCGTGCAATGGAGAGATAAGATCAAAAAAGATTTTCAGAAGCGCGAAGGTGAAAACATGACCTTCACTCCTATCCTAATCGAAGCGATTGTGAAGGCGATTAAGGATTTCCCAATGATCAATGTTTCGGTAAGCGGAACCAACATCATCAAGCGCAAGGACATTAACATAGGAATGGCAACAGCACTTCCTACTGGAAACCTGATCGTACCGGTAATCAAAAATGCTGATCGTTTGAACCTTACAGGTTTAACAAAAGCTGTCAATGAGTTAGCGAACAATGCAAGAAACAATAAATTGAAACCTGAAGATATTCAGGGCGGAACATTTACAGTAACAAACGTTGGTTCTTTTGGAAACGTGATGGGAACACCTATCATCAACCAACCACAGGTCGCAATTCTTGCACTTGGAGCGATTCGTAAAATTCCTGCAGTGATCGAGACCCCACATGGAGACTTTATTGGTATCCGACACAAAATGTTCCTTTCGCATTCGTACGATCATAGAGTCGTTGATGGTGCGCTTGGTGGTCAGTTTGTTCGACGAGTTGCCGATTACCTTGAATCATTCGATCCGAATCGTGAATTATAATAATTGATCATGCGTGCACTTCTCTCCTTCTCTTTTCTGTTCTTACTCGCAAACGTTTCCTATTCTCAGCAAACAGAATACGATGTAAGAAAGTTGGTTAAAACCGCCACAGAAGACGACCTTGTAAAGGAAAACTCTCGAATGCTTCAGGAAAATTATTTCTTCTTTGGGGAAATCGTAGTTGACCGTCTGCTTCAAATGAAACCAGAGAGTGCAAATTACAATTACCGCAAAGGATATATTATTCTTGATTCCAGACAAGATTGGATCTCTGCAATGCCTTATTTGCTAAAAGCAGCAACTGATCTTGACAAAAATTTCGATGCCTATTCCGCTTCCGAAAAGAGCGCTCCAACGGATGCGTTGTACCATTTGGCACGCTGTTATCATTATGACGCTCAATTGGACAAAGCGCGCGAGTATTACAATCGATTTATTGAGGAATCAAATTCTAAATCAGAATTGATTGAGAGGTCAAAATTGCGACTGCTTCAATGTGATGTGGCACAAAAACTTATAGAAGCTCCAAGAAGTT
>CAIYQV010000242.1 GCA_903928365.1 uncultured Flavobacteriia bacterium | reverse complement strand
GTGTCGCGACAACCCCTAAAGTCAATGACTAGTTGAACATCAAAATAACCGGTATCATTCGAGTACTCATATTCCGGATTGGGCAATGTAGATGTTCCGCCATCACCAAATTCCCAGAAATAGTTCACCTCAGACGGATCATGAGGAACACTTATCACACTCTGATCCGTAAATTGTATTGGCACATTTACACAGGCAACAGGTATGTCCCATATAAAATCCACGAGATCGATCTGCCCTGTTTGAATAAGTGCAGGAGCAGTGATCGTTGTGCTGCAGCCTCCTGCTGTTGTAACAGTAAGGGAAACATCAAAACTTCCTACGGCATAGACATGAGAAGGCGGAAATTCTCCTGAATAGCTTGTCCCATCACCAAAATCCCAAACCCATGAAACAACAGGGTCAAGTGGAGAAGAGACGTTTGAACTTAGTTGCACAGAGAGTGGAGCGCAACCCGACATTGTATCAGCAGTAATGGTTCCGGTTGGGGCCTGCGTATTCACGTAATTAGGCATTGAAAAAACTCCGGTACAACCATTTACATCTGTTACAGACAAGGTTACAGTGAACGATCCATCTGAAGTATAGGTATGTGAAGGATTCTCCAAGGTAGAGGTTTGTCCGTCTCCAAAATCCCACAAATAAGAGGCCCCTATATCTCCCGTGCTCGTAAACGCCACGTTTAGCGGTGCGCAACCTGAAGTCACATCGGCAATCAGGTTAGGTACAGGTATCGGTAACACATCAATAGAAACGGAAATATTATCGTTACATCCTGCAACTGTATTCTGAGCGGTTAAAGAAATGGAATACGTGCCCGGTGAGGCATAAGAAATCATATTGTTCTGCGAACTCGACCCTGCAATATTGGCGCCGGGAAAACTCCAGGTCCATTGGTCGGCACCTACCGTAGAAAGATCTGAGATGGTGACTGGACTTCCGGCACAAACAGTCAGCGGCGCATCAATTCCTGCCTGAAAGCTCGAAATCACAATATTCTGAATCGTCGTGTCTTTACAACCAAAGCTATTTGTGGTTACCAGCATTACCGCGTAGGTACCGGCAGTAGAATAATTTACCGTGGTCGGATTTTGTTGTGTGGAGTTTTGCCCATTTCCAAAGTCCCACTCATAGGACACACCGCTGATACTTGTATTTGTGAAGGTAACCCCGACTGGTAAACTACAACCATTCGTGCCTGCAGTAAAATCAGAAGTTGGAAGAGGGTTGACCGTAATATAGGAAGGTTTTACCTCTGCATCTGCTTGACCATTGGCCGCCGTAACTACCAAGTTAACCGTATATGTTCCAGGTAACGAATAGGCATGTGCCGGGTTTTGCGCGTTGGAAGAGTTTCCGTCTCCGAAATTATAGGTCCATACACTAATTGGAGAACCATTGGCTGTTGACAGATCCGTAAACTGCACATTTTCTCCCACACAAACAACCAAAGCGCTCGCTGAAAACTGCGCGGTTGGAACTTGAGCGTAAATCACAAAGCAGCCAAAAAACAGATATGTGAGTAGCCATTTTTTCATGGGGAAGACCAAGATACAACAAGTCAGTAAAAAATCCTTCTTAATTAAGCTGACGACACAAAAAATACAGGGTTGCCTGTAGGAAGAGCTAATTACATTCCACCACCCCGAAGCAGAGTGACATGACCAACGTAATCCTTTTTATCATCGTTGTAGGAACGGCGAAGGACCAATTTCCAGGTGTATACATCGTCCTGGCATTTGTGATCACGATAGGTACCATCCCAACCCTCACCAATAGTGTGCGATTCAAAGATCAGCTCTCCCCAACGATTGAAAATAAGAAACTCATAGTCATCTTCATTGTATCCAGCAGTTAGCACAGGGTAGAAGGTGTTGTTGTAAGAATCTGCATCCGGCGTGAATGCATTAGGAACATAAAGAATAACCTCAGGGACCATCTTTATATAGTGAGAAACTGAATCGATACACCCATACTGAGAAACTGCATACAGCGTCACTTGATAATTGGTCACTTCAAAATCGCTTCCATTCAAAAATTCATGATATGCATTGAATGTGGTATCATATGTGCTGCCATCTCCATAATACCAATAATAGGAGTTGGCACCGGTAGAAGTGTTCCAGAAATTCGCATTCGTTTGAATATTATCTATCTGGTAACTGTCTGCATAAAAAGAAGCTGTAGGGTTTGGCTGAATGCATATAAAGTTAGAAGATGAGGCAGTACTCATACATCCTTCGGCACTAATCACTGTTAACTGAACACCATAACAATCCACCCCTTCGAAATTAGCGACGAACGGACCGCACTCATTGAATACTTGACCATCCGAAAAAGTCCATGTACAGTTTTCACCAGCCCCTGCATTGGCATTAATTAACACACCTCCTCCCACACAACCATTTATTGGTGGTGGTAAAACTGCCTGGGGCATTGGGTTTGCAGTCAATGTTACAGAGCTTGTCGCGGTACACCCATTCAAATCAGAAATGGTCACAATATAAGTTCCTGTGGGTAATCCACCAATTGTAGCATTGTTTTGAGGTGGGGTTGAGTTCCAACTGTAACTATATACCGGTGTTCCTCCTGAGCCAACTGCATTCACAATGCCGTCTGATGCGCCTTCACAGCTAACACCTTGACCAAAATAGAAAGACAATACGCTGCTGGTAGCTGTTACTTGTGATGGTTGGTTTACAGTCACATTCGTTGAATAGACGCACCCATTTAAATCTGTTGCGGAAACGGTATAGGTTCCGACAGGAATTCCTGAAAGGGATGGTGCTGAGCCAAGAGAAGTTCCAGAACTATTGGACCATGTATACGTATACCCCTGTGTTCCTCCCTGAATATTCGAGGTTACTCCACCATCTGACAATTGATAACAACTAATATCCGAACCATTGTAATCCGTTGTTACCGTAGCCGGGCCCGATAATGGTTGTGGTTCAGTAAGTGTGATCGTTGTATCTACCATACATCCATTATTGTCTACTGCTATTACTTGATACGTTCCCGCAGACAAACCTGTTGGGTCTTCAAGTATACTTATTACCTGGCCATTTTCATCTCTCCAGGAATAAGTAAAGTTCGGTGTGCCGCCATTCATGGTAAAATCTATTGAACCATCACTCAAACCATTACAAGAAATGTCTTCCCCGTTGTAGTCCGACGAAACAACAATCGATACTGCGATTGGAGGAGGATCTAATAAGGTAACTGTGTTCGTATCCTGACAACCATTCTGATCTTCAATGGCAACAAGGTAATCTCCAGATGGTAAGCCAGTAGGTGATTGTGAAGTGTTTACAACAACTCCCTGAGCGTTGATCCATTCATACTGGTAATTCGGTGCTCCGCCACTCACTATAACAGTTACTGACCCATCAGATGCTCCGATGCACGAAATATCTTCACCATTGTAATCTGAAGTTACTTGTGTTTGCGAAGAAATAGATTGAGGTTGAGTTAACGTTGTGTCGAGCATAAACTGACAGCCATTAACATCGGTAATGGTAACAGTATAGGTTCCTGCTGAAAGGGATGAGAGGTCTTCTGACGAGGGTCCATTACTCCAGCTTATCGCATATCCAGGATTTCCCCCGGAAACGGAAAGATCAATCCACCCATCTGATTGACAACCCGATAAATTAAATCCACCTGAATAAACAGAAAGTACCGCTGTTGCATTGAGAACAGACGGCTCAACTAACGTAATGGTTGTATCAATCGTACAACCATTTAAATCGGTTATGGTGACTTGATAAACACCATCCGTCAGCCCGGAAGGATCTTCAACCGTATTCTGACCTGCAGGCAAAGAACCTGGAGTTACAACGGTCCAATTGTACGAATACCCCGGGGCTGGTGAACCGCCATTTACGGTAAGATCGATACTTCCATCACTCAAATTATAGCAACTGATATTCGTGCCACTGGTATATGTAAATGCCAAAGCAGTTTGCCCCAATGGGGAAGGTTCAACTAACGTAATACTTGTGTCAATGATGCACCCGTTCAAATCAGTTACTGTGACATTATAGGTTCCCGCTGATAATCCCGTTGGATTTACCTGATTTCCTTGTCCTAAAGGAACATTTGCCGTTAAAGATAAAGGATCGGCTGTCCAGCTATAGCTGTAGACAGGAGATCCTCCAGTAACAGTATAGTTTACAATCGAGCCATTCGCATCACCATTGCATTGAATATTATCGCCACTTGCATAGGTAAATGCTGAACCTGATTGGGATAGGACCGTTGGTTCTATCAATGTAATACTTGTATCGATCGTACAGCCGTTAATATCTGTTACGATGACATTATAAGTTCCCACTGTTAACCCCGTTGGATTTACTTGATTACCTTGTCCTGCGGGAACAATTGCTGTTGAAGAAGATGGATCGGCCGTCCAGCTATAACTGTAACCAGGAGAGCCCCCAGTAACGATATAGTTCACAATAGAACCATTCGCATCACCATTACATTGAATATTATCGCCACTTGCATAAGTAAAAGCTGAACCCGTTTGGGACAGAATCATTGGTTCTATCAATGTAATACTTGTGTCAATCGCACAGCCGTTGACATCTGTTACAGTGACATTATAAATTCCCGCTGTTAGTCCTGTTGGATTCACCTGGGAACCTTGTCCTACAGGTACAATTGCTGTTGTAGAAGAAGGATCCGCTGTCCAACTATAACTGTAGGCAGGTGAGCCACCAGAAACGGTGTAGTTGACCATTGAGCCATTGGAATCACCATGACATTGAATATTATCTCCTGAAGGATAGACGAATGCACTTCCATTTTGTACGAGTTCGGAAGGCTCCGTCAAATTGATCAATGAATCTTGAGAACATCCGTCCACATCCGTAATGGTGATAAGGTATGTTCCTGCTGTCAACCCCTGAGGGTCCTCTACCGCTCCTTGTCCTGAAGGAATCGTAGCAGAAGGAGTTGCAGGATCAGTTGTCCAGTTGTAATTATAAGGCCCTGTTCCACCGGTTATTGTCAAATCGATACTTCCATCATTCAACCCAAAACAAGAGATATTGTCTCCTGAAGGATACGTAAAGGAGCTTAATCCAACAATGGTTATTACGTCAGGCGCATCCATGAAAACGCTATCAGAAATCACACAACCATTGAGATCTTGTGTGGTGATCACTAACCATCCTTCGGCAATGTTTATTACTGGATTAGCATCATTGTAATCTCCTGTTCCATCACTATTCCAGTCATAGGTATAACCGGGAACCCCTCCTGAGACAGTCACCTCTGCATATCCGTCAGGAAAACATCCGGTAATGTTATAACCACTGGCATAAACAGATGGCACTAAACTAGTAACGACCAACTGAGCCGGTTCATTCACACTTACTTGACCTGAAATGGTACATCCATTTTGATCTGTAACAGTTACCAAATAGTTTCCTGCTGTCAACCCTGTTGGACTAATTACATTGGCTTGTCCGGTTGGAATTGATGCTGTAGGGGTCGCGGGATCAGTCGTCCAATTATAAATATATCCACCAGCAAGAATTTCTGTTCCGCCGGTCACCGTAGCCGTAATAGCGCCATCCGCTAATTGAAAGCAAGACACGCCATAACCATTGTAATTTATTGTAAGAGAGGCAGAAAGAGCAAGTAAATTCGGTTCAGACATGGTCACGGGCCCCGTCAGTGAACCACAGCCTCCTGTCGATCCATTGGCATCAGAAACTGTTACTGAATACGTAGCAAATCCTCCACTCGCCAATCCACTTAGTCCAGAAAAATCATATACGCCCCCGTCAGTTGCAACCACCTGAGTCGTGCCAGTTTCAACCAATGTTACTGTGTATGGTGCCGTTCCGCCAGAAATCGTTCCCGTAACATTGCCATCCGCATTGCCATAACATAAAATTGCGTCTCCATTTATAGTAACTAGTAATTGTTCGGGCTCAGTCATAGTTACTGGCCCCATCAGTGAACTACATCCTCCTGTTGATCCATTCGCATCCGAAACGGTTACTGAATACGTAGCAAATCCTCCACTTGCCAGTCCGCTTAGTCCAGAAAAATCATATGTACCGCCGTCCGTTGCAACTACCTGCGTCGTACCGGTTTCAACTAAGGTAACTGAGTATGGTGCTGTGCCTCCTGTAATC
>CAIYQV010000241.1 GCA_903928365.1 uncultured Flavobacteriia bacterium | reverse complement strand
CATCCCCATTGATACATAGGGAATTTAAATCCCCCAGACTAATTAGCACCAAAAGTAAACTTAATTCGGAATTAAATTCTCCTGAGCGTTTACATTTTCTAATTTCACGTGATGCAAGCTATTAACGAGATTCTGGACTGCATTGAAAAAGGCGATCTACCATCAGATGAATTGCTAGATTCGTTATTGCCGGAGGAACTTAGGATCCATGCTGATCAACACTTTGCTGGCGCATATGCGATTCAACTGGCATCGGAGTTTTTGGTAAAAAATCAATCTTCACCTCACATACTGGATATCGGTTCCGGAACAGGAAAATTTTGTTTACTGGGGGCATTGCTGCACAAAACGGCTCAGTTTAACGGCGTAGAGTATCGCGCTTCATTTGTTCAGATTGCGAAGGATATTGCCGTTCAATTTGACACGCCCAATGTTCATTTTGAATGTCAGAACATTCTTTCTCATTCATTTGAAAACTACGATGGATTTTTCATGTTCAATCCCTTTCTGGAACACCGAAACACCAACGCTCGAATGAACGATTTTGATGATGAACCCAACCAAGCGGCTGATTACGTAGCACATGTACACAAGGAGTTGGCTCAACGTCCTGCAGGAACACGCCTTGCGTGTTTGTATGTAAATGAAGCTCACATTCCCGAGAACTTTAAATTGGTAGACCAGAAAATGGGAGGAACCTTGAGGTTTTACATCAGCCAATGACATAGTAGCTGTTATTTTTTTGTTTTAAACGTGTTCTAATCGAAACCAAAGCTTAGAACAATGTTTAGACTACTCTTTTTTACGGTGGCTGTTCTGATAGGAATTGCTGCCGCCTTGCCGGTCAAGGTAAAACCGGTAACTCAGGGGTTGAAACTCAAGTGGAAACAAGAGATCGGAAACCTTACAGACCGCTCACGCCCGGTGATTTCTAATGGCTTTATCTGGATCGGTTCCAATGGCAGTCGCTACAACGATTATGCGTTGGATTACGGAAACGGGGTTTATAAGATCGCCGCGGCTTCGGGAAAGATTGCCAACCATTTCCTGGATGATCAAGTGGGTGACATGGATGTCAATGGCATTTTAAAGATCAACGAACTGTTTTACGCAGGTAGTGACAACGAAGAACTGACTTGTTTCGATGCTTCCGGAAAAGTGAAATGGCGTGTTCCCGCAGGCGGGGATATAGAGCATCGGCCTACGCACGTTCGTATCAATGATAAAGACGCGTTGATCTACGCGACAGAAAATGGAGAGATCTCTGCCATTGATGCTGAATCAGGTGATCGTATCTGGAGCTATTATCATCAGTCATACAAGGGTTGGAAACCTGGACAAAATCGCTACATATTCAAAGTAAATAATCATTTTATGGCGGATAATGGCTTTTTCTCTGAACCCGCGATCGTTGATCTTAATAAAGATGGGGTAGAAGATGTCATTTATAGTTCCTACTACACGGAGCTCACAGCTGTTGATGGTAGAACAGGTAAAAAGATATTTTTCTACCAAGTCAACAATGACGAAACCTGGAGCTTGTTGGGTAGAATTAAGCCTTTGGTCTCCGAAGGAAAACAAGGCGTGATCTGCTGGATCCCCGTTAAAAAGCTAAAAAAGGGCAATTATGAATTACTCGGTTTAACGGCTAAAGGAGAATTGAAATTCCGTAAATCATTGGGTGATCGAGAAGAACTTAACCTTGCTCAAAATTCACGAAACAATGAAGCAGCATTTGAACATGGTTTTATCGATCTGACAAAGGACTTTAAATACCTCAACTTTACTTTAACAGGCACTCAAGAGAAATCACCTGAAATTGCTTACTCAGCCTACAATGTGGGACGATATGCAGATAATAAAATCCATATGAATGGTGAATACTGCAATATCATACTTTACGAGTACGCACCGGAAGGTTCTACAGTAAATATTGTTGGTCAAAAGACCGGCGTAACCTATGTACAACAAGTATTACCTGAAACTTCTGAGTGTATGCCTGTTGTAGAAGACATTGATTCAGATGGAAAAGTGGAAATGCTGGTTGGCTGCCGTGACGGAAATCTCTACTGTTACTCACTGGGAGTAACATCAAAACAATTAGTTAAACCTTAAATACACACGTGATGAAAGCGACATTAAAAAATAAAAAGCGCTGGCTGATCCTTTCAGCCGGCACATTGATCCTGACGATAGCCGGAATACTTTACTATCGTTATTTGACAGCCTATGAGCCGGGAATTCAGCCGCCACTTGGTAAAAGGATTCCCTTCCTAAGAAGATCTTTCAAGGCGGAAGAAGGAATCACCCTGCACACATCAACAGGAACCCACATCGTTATACCTAAAGATGCCTTAGTAAACGATAAAGGTGAAGCGGTTAAAGGGAAGGTTACTGCCCGTTTCCGCGAATTCCACACAGCAGGAGAGATCTTACACAGCGGGATTCCCATGCAGTTTGGTGATGATCGAACAGATTATTTTTCTTCCGGTGGAATGATGGAATTGCGGGTGAGTCAGAATGGTAAAGATGTTCAGTTGGCAGAAAATGCACAGGTACAAGTTGACTTGGCTTCTGCTATCACCCCGGACAAGGATTTTAAACTATATTATCTCACGGATGATCTCACCTGGGACAATGGAGCCGCTTTTGAAACGGTGCGCAATACCCGCCGCGATTCAGCTTTGGCCGCACTTCCGGATGCAGGTGTCAAACCCATCGATCCGATTCCGGGAGATGATGACATCATTTTCGAAATAGTGGGAGGCAATAATTTGACCCGAGCATTTAGAAATACCAAATGGCGTTTGCTTGAGATCCTGTCAGGGGAAGATCCTGAGTTTGCCTTCAGCGTAAACTGGACTTCTGTTAAGATCGAACAGCCCTCAGATCCAACAGAACCCTTTACCATACATTTTTCCCTGAAGGCTGTGGATTACAAAGGAAAAATAACGAAACGGGATTGCACGGTTTCTGCTAGTCCAATTCTTACGGGGGAGCAGTTGGAGGCTGCCATGGATCAATTCAATAAGGATCTTGCCGCATATGAAAAAGAGCTGGCCGATATTGAGCGGGAAGAAACACGCTTGTTGCAGGAAAAAGGATTGTTGAACCGTTTTCAGATGCAGGAATTTGGGATCTGTAATATCGACAAGTTACAGAGCGCCGGTTTATTGGCAACCTTGAACATAACGTTCGACTTTGAAAGTGAGATCCAACCACACATTAACAGAGTGATGCTCTACATGGTGCTGGAGGATAAGAACGGGGTGCTGAAATTCAATGCCTTCGAATGGAATAAATTACCTATTGCAGACACGAAATTTTCCTTGGTGGCGGTGCTTCCCGATGGTAAAGTGGCCTATGTTCCATCAGCCGTGATCATGAAAAAGCTGGAATCCGGAAATGTTCGGAAATTAACGCTGACCACGGAGAGGTATGACTACGACACCTTCGACAAGTGCATGAAATCCACTTCGAATCCAAGATTTATTTGAATTACCAAAGCAATCAATGCAGGGGGACCAAAAGTCCCCCTTTTTGTGTGTTATTTTTTTCGGATTTAGAAGTTTTTAGTTTAACCGCGAAGAGGAATTCTCCTCTCCAAAACAGCTTAGCATATGAAAAGAATTTGTTTACTGGCTTTGATCCTGACAGGATTCATCCAGTCCGTGCACGCAGAAAAATGGAAAGCACCAACTGCCGTTCTTCGATCCGTTTATATGCCTAAAGGTCGCTCCGGTATAGTGGAATTGATCCGACTTTATGCGGACAAAACCTTCGAACACCTTCTTTATACACCTACACCTATTCAGAAAGGGAAGATGGAATCTGATCCAATGAATAAGGTAAGTAGGGTTGAGGTAAATCGCGGAACATACGCGCTTGCTTCCGGGAAGTTGAAATTGATGCCGGGTGAAAAGGGTTTTCAATCTAATTTGTATGCCCACTCGTTCTTTATTGAAAACAGCAAAGCGTATGATCAAAAATGGAAGGCCCTTTTCCGTAAGGATGAGTACGTATTGCGTGCTGTTCCCAAAACAAAATACAACATGCCGTTTTACTTAGACCCGACTTCTCATCTGATCGTCACCAATGATGACGCCCCTGAAATGATCGATCTGAAAGAGGTGGCTTCCTTTTTAGTAAAGGGACAAGTAGGTGAAAAAGAGCAGTTGGAGATTCTCGCTTCTTTCATTCGACGGTCTATAGAGTATGATGAAGAAGGCGCAAAGACAGATCACTTTACCCATGATCAATCTGATGCGGAGGCGATACTTGCAGGCACCAATAGAGTGGCAGTATGCGCTGGTTATGCTGCTTGTTTTGTCCGATTACTGAATTATGCCGGAATGGAAGCCCGCTCGGTTTATGGAAATGCACGCTTAGGGGCTGGTCATATTGGATATCTGGGCGAGCCGCATGCCTGGAATGTGGTACGACTTGGTGAGCAGGAGGAATTGTACGATCTCACTTGGGGCGAACCCTGGTTTGATGTGGCTCCGGAAATCATGATACATTCGCATTTTCCGTTAGATTCCAAGGATCAGTTGCTTCAACAACCGATTAGCAAAGAACAATTCTTACAGATGCCTTACATGGTGCCGTCCTGCCGTAATGCTAAGGCAGTGAACTATATGCCAATGAGAGGTAATCTGACAGGAAAGGGAGAAGTAAAGATCTTTTTCGACGGATCGGTAAGCAATGTGGTTGTAGAACATACACCTTACAAGAACGACCGTCCAACGGACTTTCCTGAATTTGTTAAAAATTTTAAAACGGCTGTCGCGAATGGTAAAACCGTTCTTACTATTCCACTGGCATTCGAAGAATCGATGATCCGCGTAAAAACCGGAACGGGAATGGACATGCAGTTCATGGCTCTGAATAATGGCGTGGTAGATCAGGATATTCTGAATTATTACCGAAAGAATGAAAAAGTTCGTTTGGTCGCCCCGGTTGCTGTTGCGATGGTGTCCAAAACACCTCAAACGAATGTGTCTGCAATGGTTAAGTCTGAAATTTCGGGTTTATCGGATGTTCAAAAAGCATTTTTTCAAACAATTAGTGGACTGTTAAGTACAGCTGTCATTACGTCTAATCCGCTTATTCGAGAAGCATCTGGCTTTTTTGGGTTACAGGAAATTCCCGGTGCTCAGCATCAACAGCAGATTCTAACCTTTTTCAAGGAAACGGGACATAAGGACATCCATACGGATGAGGACGCCTGGTGCAGTGCATTTGTGGCATACTGTGCGAAAAAAGCAGGGTTGAACTATTCGAAAAAAGCAACGGCGAAGTCGTGGTTGAATATAGGTAAGGAAGTGAAGGATCCCCAGCCCGGCGACTTAGTGATTTTCTGGCGGGAAGATCCGAATTCATGGAAAGGACACGTGGCCATTTACCTGGGAACAGATGAGAATGCGCATGAAGTCATCTGCTTAGGTGGAAATCAGAACGATGAGGTGAATGTCAGTGCCTACAGTGAAAGTAATGTGCTGGGCTACCGAAGGTTGAATAAATAGGGCATAAAAAAACCGGCGATAAGCCGGTTTTTCTTGTTAGGCAGCTTTTTTACAAAGTTCCATCAGTCGGATTTTTGCGCGCTGAAAGTAAATATTGATTTGATTTTCAGGAATCCCAGTCAATTGAGCCATTTCGCGACCACTCAGGTTGAACATGAATCGGTACGTAATAAGCATTCGATCACGCTCAGACAGGAATTTCATTGCGCGACGCACCTTTTTGATTTCAGCCGGGTCTACATTTTTACTGTTGAAATTGTGGTCCATGACATTTGCAGTTATCGGAACCATTTCCATACGATCCATCGAACGAATCGCATCAAAGCAGAGATTTTGGGTTAAACGGTACAACCAGCTTTTAAAGTTTCCTTTGGTGTGGTCGTACATGTGAACTTTTTCGATCGCTTTCAGAATGGCATCTTGAGCCAGGTCATCTGCGAGGTGCATGTAACGTGCAGGAAGCGATCTGCGAACGATTGCCTTGAAGTAAGGCAATTGCTCTGAAATAAGGAGAATGTTGGTTTTCATTTTGGAGAGTTTTAAGGTTCAACAATCTGCTATGGAGAAGCATTGGTAGAAATACGCATAGGCATGGATTTTTACCAATAATGCAGATCGAACAAAAAAGTAACAGTCCGAATGAAAAAAAAATTAAAAAATATTGAAAATATTATTCCGGAAGGGTTTCCGACGAATCATTTTCAAATAAATCGGGATCAACGATTGTTAATGTATCGGACTCTAAATCACAATATTGGAGTTCTCCGTGCTTAAACCAGATACATGTACAAATTTCGTCTTCAGAAGTAGTTTTGATGGTCATTTTAGGGCCTCCGCTTTTCAGCCAGACGATATCTCCCTTTTTGATGTTATACATAGATGATTTAGACAATTAACTAACCGTGAAATTTAGGACGAAGGTATCACAATATATCCATACTAAAAATAGGAGAAAACCCCTAAGATTATTAGTTTTCAACGAATTGATAATTTACGCTACCACTATTCCATTTTGAATAGAGTATAGTACCAGTTGCGCGACATTTTTAACCCCCGCTTTAATAAAAATATTGGAGCGGTGATTTTCAACGGTCTTTACTGCTATTTCAAGATCTACTGAAATTTCTTTATTGGTTTTTCCCGCACAGATCAGTCGGATGATAGCCATTTCTTTATTCGTGAACGGATGATCTGCTTTGATTTGTAACGATACTGTGGAATTAGTTGGTTCTATCAGTTGAGAAAATGCCCTGTCAACATAGATGCTTCCTTCCATTACAGATTGAATAACCTCCTCAAAGGTTTCAATGGTACAGTTCTTTGGAATGAATCCTTTTGCTCCCAGTTTAAGAGCAGTCATAATAAAATCAGTTTCATTGAAATAGCTCAGGATCAAACACTTGACCTTTGGGTACTCAGCAGAGATTTTTTGAAGTGCTTCAAACCCACCCATGATCGGCATTTCAAGATCAAGTAAAACAATATCAACGGGTGTCTGTTGTAGTTTTTCGAGTAACTCGGCTCCGTTACTGGCATCGAAGATCACTTTAAAGCAGGCTCTGGTGTCTAGAATCATTTTTAGGCTTTGCCGAAGTAGGGCATGATCGTCAGCAATTGCTAGTCGAATCCTGGAGTTTGTCATGAATTAATTAGCCAAGTATATAGTAAGTGTTATCTCCTAATTGTTTAATAAACAAATTAAAAGCATTCAGCAAAAATAGGAGAATGCTCAACCCGAAGCAATAGGGGTTTACCCTTAAACCATAGTTTTTAAATCAGCAGGAGAATAACATTAAGACAAAAAAGTAAATCTGTAGTCAAATAATGAGTCGATCAGTGTTCCTTTGTTTTGATGACTATTCGACTAATAATTCTTTCCTTTTTCTTGCAAAAGCGCAAATGCTTCCGACCAGGAAGGAATAGAGCGCGATTCGAAACCATAGGTTCTACCGGTCGCAATTTTATGAAAGGATTGCATTGCTTTGAGGTGTGCTCCTGAACGCATGAACTGAAGCATGTCCTCACGACTTTCCCATGCGGTAAGGGTGCATTGGTTTCCGTTGATTCTTTTTACTTGACAAAACTGATTGCCTTTGGCTTTGCGCGCTTGATTAAACGAGGGTACAGCCAAGAACCAGAATTTGAAGTAAGAAAAGAAGCCTTTTGGTTTGAGGCCGGTGATGGAAATGTATAGGGTCATTAGGTCGATTTAAACAAATCTAAGTAAAAATGGTGGAACGAATTTTACACAGTCCATGGGATCATAATCAACACTTGGGGAGGAATTATTTAATTTGTCTTGCCTTTCTTCTCCTTTTGCAGGCCAAAAGGAGCAAAAGCCTTCTCACTTTTACAAGGAACCTGCCTTCGGCACCGCTGACAATCCTGCGCTGCGTGCTCTGCATCTCCACTTGGATTGCAGACTGGTTCTGTGCAAAAGTGGCTTTGTTTGAATTCGAAATTTTGAATTTTCAATCAGGATTTCTTGTTTCCGAAGCCCCAACGGGGCGCTATCAAGCTAACAACGGACATCGTCCGTTGTGACATCAAAAGGATACTTAGAGCCCTGTAAGGGAGACATATACTGCTGACATTCAGCTTGAAGAATGTGATTATAAAGGAAAAACACGATTCAAATTAACCCGCCTCGAAGAAGCAGCGAAGCTAAAAACTGCATTTCAACTTTCATAAGGCGTTTCCTACGGATCAGTCAGTTTTTTCGCTGCGTGCTCTTGTTCCCGCCAAGGCGGACAAGCTTTTGCTCCTGCTTTCTCAGTCGCGAACCGCATCTCCGCTCAAAACTTCCTTAACGCTGTATGAAAGTTGAGTCCGTTAAAAAGAATGAATCACTTAGACTGAAGCTAATGTGAAGACAGAAAAAATATTGATTTGATCCAATGTGAGAGTGAGTATTGAGGGAAAAAGTACTGTTTTTTAATTCGTTAGGTGGTAAGATGGAGTTATTCAGTTCGTTCCAGCAGCATACGCCCTATGCTCTCGCTCTCGCTCTGAAAGAAAATTACCCATGATAACAGTGTGAGTGTGAGAGTGAGTATTGAGGGAAAAAGAAAAGTGCCACCTCTTGCGAAACAGCACTTTTCTTTCTGCTCCTCCTCTTGGGCTCGAACCAAGGACCCTTTGATTAATCCCGCAAGTGCGGGACTCTAACCAACTGAGCTAAATATCCATTTGGAGTGAATTGCGAATCACACAATTGTTCGATTAATTTTCTAGATTTTTGTT
>CAIYQV010000240.1 GCA_903928365.1 uncultured Flavobacteriia bacterium | reverse complement strand
TTTGGGAGATACCCGCAGTATTGCGACGCATCCGGCTTCTACAACTCACTCTAAACTCACACCTGAACAACGCGCTGAGGTAGGAATTGGAGAAGGCATGGTTCGACTTTCTATAGGGTTGGAGCATTTGGAAGATATCTGTCAAGACATTTTAAACGCTTTGAATTCATAACTTTGGCGTGGTCTTTGAAAACGACCGATTCAAATTCTTGTGTTATGAAAACAAATATACTCCACGGGTCAAAATACTCCCTTCTTTGTTCATTGTTCCTTACTCTTTGTTCTGTTATCAATGCCCAAAACGTCGACGATAACAAAGTAAACTTCGCGTACATTCAGTTGCCCGCAAAAAAGATTGATTCCGGTTGGAAAACCTATAAGATCATCTACAATCATCTATACAAGGATGCGAACAATGATAGTTTAAAACTACTCGAGGTGCGCAAACAGCAGGAATTAGCAAAATTCAATGCTGAATTTGCTGTCTGGAAACAAAAAAAGGATGTCTTGGATAAAGATTACTACACCAAAATGGCAGCCTACGAGAAGGTAGTGAACAGCGGGGGTACAGCGACTATGCCTAACGCACCGATTTATCCTGTTGCGCCTGTTTATAATCCGAACTTGATCATTCAGCAACACTCAGAATTGAAGGATACAGAATTAGCAAATAAAGTAAAACTTCAGGGATATGAGGTAGGAGAGGGAGGATTATTGGTCTTGATCGATCTTTACCCATTAAGAGGCAACAGGATCATTGAGCGAAAAACGGGCTCAGGTGCTACCACAAAATACGAGTATGTTTACCAGTATACCCTGCCCGTTGGTCTTACAGTTACTACATCTGATGGAACCGTTTTATACAAGGAAATTCTTTTTGATCAGGAACGTAACGATGTGATTAATAAGTATGCCAGCCGATATGAATACCTCGCGTGGAAGATCGATCACGAAGCCACCTTCTTCCAGGAAATGGAATCAAAGGCAAGAGCTTATGTTTTTGGGGAAGTAGATCGCGTAGTGAATGACCAGTTTGGTTTTGTCAAAATGAATCGTGAAACGGAGGTGTATTCGATCAAGAAATACAAAAGCTATGAATATTCAGATGTTACGGAAGCCTACACCATGACCACACAGGCTCTTTCATTAGTTGCAAAGGATCGCAACCGTTCGTCTGCCATTCCAAAGATCGATCAGGCGATTGCAAAATGGAAAGCTATTCTGGAAGAAAGTAATCTCTACGACGAAAAAGCTCGTGTAAATGATAAGATCACTGCAATGATCCATTGTAATTTGTCGGAGCTTTACATTTGGAAAGGGGATTTTGCTTCTGCTGACTTAGAGTTAAATCTGGCACTGAATTCCGGTGTGTTTAAGTTCAAGAATGAGTCGGAACGCAGAAGAGATTTCTTTACATATCAGAAAAATCGTTGGGAAGCTCAGTATCAATAAGTAGATTACTTTTTATCTGTTTGATCTGTAGCTCAGTCTTCGGACAGAAGGATATTTCCACCCAATCACATGCGTGGGTCATGTATTTTGGAAATCATCGATTATCCGAAAGATGGGGGATTCATACGGAATACCAATGGCGCAGAGCGGATTTGTTCAATGACTGGCAGCAATCGTTGTTGCGCCTTGGAGTGGATTATTATTCAAAAAGTGGAGCCCAGTTTACTGCTGGATATGGTTGGATTCGTTCCTATCAGTATGGTGATCAGCCCATTTCATATAATCTCAACGAACATCGTATATGGGAACAATTGATTTTGAAATCGAAGGCGGGGAGATTTGATTTTCAGCATCGCTATCGTTTGGAACAGCGTTTTCTGGAAAATTGGGTGAAGGATGCTGACGGAAAGTACAATATGGATGGATTTTTATTTCGTCAGAGAGTACGATACCGATTTCTCTTAACCATGCCAATTTCAAGGAAAGAAATGGCTAATAACACGCTTTTCCTTGCTGTATACGATGAACCATTCCTGGGGTTTGGTAAAGGAATAGCCAAGAATATCCTGGATCAGAATCGCTTGTATGCGGCCTTGGGATGGAGATTTAACCCGAATTTCAATGTTCAGTTGGGATACCTCAATCAGTACGTAGTCAAGAAGGATGGAATACAGGCCGAACGAAATCACACCTTACAAATAGGGGTGACCTATAATCTTGATCTTCGAAAGAAGGACTAATTTAAAAACAGAAGAGCCGTTATATGCGGCTCTTTTCATATTGTACTGATTTAATATCAATTCACTACATAGGTATGTCCATTCACAGTAATTGTAAATGTGGCATCACATGTACCATCGCCATAATCGATCACGCGCTCGGGTTTTCCTGTTGGTGTAATGGACAAAACTCCTTTTTTGATGTAACCGCAACCTACTTTAATTTGCAATGGAGAGGTAGTGTGAGCTTCATAGCTGTCACCATTTGTAACTGTGGCATTGGAGGTTAAGGTAATTTCGTACTCGTCATCGATAAATACGCTTGGTGTTGTATAACCTGAGGTAAAAGTGCGCACTCGTGATGAGGTATAGTCAATGATCTCACCTGTTGACATCGTCACTGTACCGTTCACATCCACATTGTAATAAGGCTGACCACTCGTATTTAGCCCCATGTTGGTTACCACTTTAGTGCCCTCTACTTTATTGTTATTCACGTAATAATCTACTGGGGTATGAGTCATCACCGTGCCGGTAGCGAAATAGGATCCCGTAAAAGTGGTTACCAGTTTCCCTCTGCGGGTTTTTCCATCATTACATGTGCAGTTGGAGGATCCCCAATCGATCGTGATCGTTTTATTGGTGCCTGCAGTATCGAGTGTGATAACCACATTGCAGTCGGTTTTCTCAGATAAAAGTGGTTTCCCATCTGCAACATTATCAACGATAACTTGTCCCACCTTGTAATAAACCATCTGACCAGTAATCGCTTGATCGGTCATGTTGGAAAATTCGGAGAAATAAGTTTCTGCTATGGCATTCAGCTTTGGGGCGGAACTATTATCGTATTTCCTTTTTCCACATGCAAAAAGGAGAAAAACAGATGCTGATGTCAGCATAAAAAATTTCATCATGGTTACTCGATTGAAGACTAAATTTAAAACAAGAATATCAATCTCCAAAATTTATCCACGAGCGAACCAGTGTACGAATACGTTTTTCTTCCGTATTGTTCTCGAATGCAGTTCGATTATGACATAGAAAACGGTTGTTGATAAAAAGCATGTCTCCGCGTTCCATTCTGAATTGAACGGTATTTTCAGGCAAAGAGAAAAAATGATCTATTGCCTCTAATCCATTGTAAAGTTGAGAAGGAAGTTCGGTGGATGTTTTGGTATGTGCCGCTTCAATCCAGTACCTCATGTATCTGAAGGTAAACAGACCATTTTGCTCACTGAAGACAGGGAACGCATTATTGCGAATTGTTTCCAGGTTGTTTGTCGTCCCCGGTGTGATCACATCCCTGATGATCGGTTTTTCAAGTGCTGACAGGGATTCAGGAATGTTACTTAAGAGTTCATGATAAGCATCGGCAGCATTGGTGAGCAAAGACTCTCCTCCGCTGGCACCTGGTTGAAGACACAACAAACCAACTACATCTGGAAAATACTCTTTGGCAGTGCTGTCTGTATGATAGCCTGTCGCTGCTTTTGTTTTAGAAACCGGAATAGCCTCTTTCGTATAATCCAACCCTTGGTCCACCACATCAAAAAAGTATCCGTATCGGTTGTTCAAATTCCCCCAGCATCTGCAACAAACAGCGTATATCTTACGGAGTTCCTCGTCACTTAAGTCCGGATCGGCTTTGAGAAGAATGAACCCTGGATTGATTAGTAAAAATTGTTTATAGCTGGAGAAGAATTCATTGATATCGGTATCGATTTCAATACGATTAGGATCTGATAAAATGATCTCTGTTTCCGAAGAGTTCTCCAGTATGCTGCTTAAAAGATCTCCCGAAAGTTGGTATCCATAGGTATCAACAGATGGGAGAACTTTCCAGTTGTGAACTACTGCGTTCATTGGATTATTTTTTCACTTTGAATGCTACATGTAAGGGCAGATCGATGAGCGGAGTGAAAAATCCGGGATCGAGTTCCACATGAGAATCGTTTATCTTGAGTTCATGAACTTCCGGAAATGAGGTGAAACCAGCATTCTTCAATCCTGCAAAGTAATCTTCAAATGTTTTATGAACACACTGCACTCCTACTGAAATTCCATCTCTTCGCCAGATCTCGCCTGGGAACAATATGTTTCTTCCGCTGAAATACCCACCTTTTGTTTCAAAGTAGAAGGGGTATTTGTCTTTTTTTAGAAAAGCAAGGAATGGATGTGGAACAGAAAAGATAAAATGTCCTCCCGGTTCCAGCACATCGTAGATCTTTTTCATCACTTTGTGCGTGTCCTCTACATTGAGATAGTTGAATAGAAACATACCAAGAACCAGATCGTAGTGTTTGTCTCCGGAAAAGGAAACAGAACGCATGTCTAATGTTTCATATGTCGCGGCATCAATTTGTTCTTTTTCTCTGATAAGCTCTGCTTGCTCAATCATTTTTTCGGAAATATCAATACCGTGAACGTGTTCTGCTCCACGTTCGATCAGTTTTCTTCCAACGTAACCTTCTCCGCAGCCAGCATCTAATATGTTTAGCCCTTTAAGAGGTTCGCATAGATCCATGACAAATGGTCGAGCGGAGTAGTCCGACAACAAGATCGGTTCATTTCTGGACCAATCTTGTGCCTGACCATTATACAGTTCTTTAACGTCTGTTTTCATAATTAGATTGCCTTTAATCTGGCTGTTTTGAGGTAGTTGCCTACAAATG
>CAIYQV010000239.1 GCA_903928365.1 uncultured Flavobacteriia bacterium | reverse complement strand
CCACACGAAGAAATACATCCTCGGTTAATGCGGAAATAATTATAATATGATATATTGCATCTTCAATTTTTTATTTGATTTAGAACTATGAAATCGATTGGCAGAATAAGGATAAATAACAACGAAAAAGGGTATCTTATCCATGGCCAGCCTTTTTCATTGCAATTCGAATTCAATGAATCTCGGTGGGTATTGGCATTTTATCGTCCTGGTGCTATGCCAAAAAATCACCATAAAACGCGTCATGCAACACCTGGGTCTTCCATTTTTGGGACCGCAGCGGGCTTTTCTAAATTTGTCCGTTTGTTGACGCCCAAAGGTGAAATTAGATTAATCTCTAATGCGTATTTTCCTCAAATTGAATTTTACATATTCTCTTCTTTTATCAATCCAATACCGAGAAAGTTCAAATTGGCATTGAATGTGAATTTTATCAATGCAAGGGAATTGAATTTGATGGATTTTGAAGTTCCAGTGGCGGACTCAATTATTCCTCAAATTAATCAATTAGAAGTTGATGCTGAGTTTATTAGCGAGGAGATTGTAATTAATTACCCCACCGTTGAACTTCTACAAATGAGACCCTTGCGCCACATTGCGAATATCGAGTCTCCACAATTGAAATCATTTTACTCATCCAATTAATAACAATATATATGAATCAAATCAATACATCCAATTATCCCCTAAATCAAGCAAGTTGGGTTACAAAGTTCCTATGGTGGTGTGCCGGTGCAGATGAGTATTTTCTCATGCAAAGTCCAAAAACAGATAGAGTAAAATACGCTGGTCTCGGAGGCATTGTTCTCTGTACGGGTGTTTTGGCTTGGATATCAGGTGGATTTGCATTTCTTACAGTGTTTGGACCTGACGGTGATGCCCACGATATTTCAATGCTGACTACTGCAAAAGATATGTTTCTGTATTTTGGTGTAATGGGATTTATATGGGGGTTAATTATTTTTAATTTAGATCGATACATCGTTTCAAGTACTGGAAAAGGTGATGGGACAGACAATCTCACAGGGAAAGAATTGTGGCAAGGACTTCCTCGGATGTTAATGGCAATCGTTTTGTCTTTTGCGATTTCTACACCCATGGAAATTCGAATTCTTAAGAAGGAGATTGATGCGGAATTGTCGAAATTTCAACAGACCTATTTACAGGGATTGAATAAGGAAACTGACAACCTCGCAAAACAAAAAAAGACTGATTTAGAAAAGAATAAAAGTGAAGTCGTTTTCAAATTGGAACAGTATTCAAAATCATTGGCTCTATACGACCAAAAAATTGATGAGCTTGTTCAAACACGCGTAAATGAAATGCAAGATAAACGCGCATATGGTGAAGGGCCGGTCGCCAAGAAATTGCAACAAGACGTTGATATCAAGAGAAAGGAAAAGGAGGATTTTATCAAGAATAAGTCTGCAGATGTAGAGCGCTATAACCGCGAGTTACTTAATGTGGAGAATAGGATGAAGGCGATGGAGGATGATAAACTCAAACAATATGAAAGGAACCGGGAAAGTGCAAATGGGTACAGCGGACTGTTGAAGCGAGTACAAATTTCTCATGAAACTGGTGGGGCTGTTCCATGGGTGATTTTTGCGGTTTTTTTGTGTTTAGAATTGGGGCCTATTTTGTTTAAAATGATGATGAACAAAGGAGTGTATGATTATCTTGTAGAGAATTATAACAGAAGACGAGAAATTGAAAACGGCATTTGGACAGAAGAATTGGTTTACGAAGGAAAAGATGGAATGATTCATATTGAAAAAATAAATTTCCATGAATCAGAGGCTGCAAAACATGAAAAACTCTTGAAAATTGATAGTACTAAAAAGTTTAATGAAGCCATTATTGAAGAATGGAAATCAAACACTTTGAAAAATATCAAGGCGAACCCAAGTTCATTCTACACTGAGAATTCTAACAGCACCACAACCAATAATAGCTAATTGTGGATTTTCTCACATTGAATCTGCTTGGTTTGGACGATGCATTATGGGGGGGCATACCAACCTCCGAGAGAAATATGTTCAATCTTATTTGCATGATTCTTTGCGCGTTAATATTTTTTGGATTAGTTGGAATGCTGTTTATTGGTTATGCGGTAATTGAGAATTGGACTTTGGCTGCATTGATTGGTATTTTCTTCACCTTTCTTTTTTTTAATATTTATCGGTTCGCACTCGTTAGTCTTGATGCAGTCCTTGGTCGATCAGAAAATGATCTAGGATCAGATGAAATTCAGACGATTGATAATAAAAGGGAAACTCCAAAAACAATTCAAAATACACAATTCAAAATCAACGAATTTGGAGAAATAGTCAGTGAAGAATATTTTTTTAATCAATTAATCGGCAAGGCCGTTCAAATTCTACCAAATTTTACTGGAGTTTTCCCCAAGTTGAATTCTTTTTTCGAATTTTCATTCATTGTAAGAACGATAATAATTTCCTTATTAGGCTTTATTGTTTGTTTTGGTTGGAATTTGGCCATCAATTGGCAGGCTGTTACGGAATTCAATCAAAGTCTTTCGTCTGCATATTCAGACAAAGCACATGAAAAAGCCGGTATTTATCTTGCTCAAACTGCAATTTTCATTTCAAAAAAACCGAGCTTTATTCTCTGGTTGTTTATTGTGATAGGATTTTTGTTATACGGATTGAGGTTAAAAAAACAACTTGTATCTAATCCTAAATTTACTTACATCCAATCTTCTAAGATCAAAAATGAAAAGGTAATTGCCGATGATTATTCGTCTTTATCAAGTCGAGCAATGGTTTTTTTTAAGGAAAATCAAATTAAATATCAATTTGACTCAAAATGGAAAAACCCTCCATACAGAACTGAGTTAAAGGAT
>CAIYQV010000238.1 GCA_903928365.1 uncultured Flavobacteriia bacterium | reverse complement strand
GTAGAAGCAAGTCCATCTGTTGCCTTTACTCCTGATGTGACATTTGGATGTGCACCTTTAACAGTGAATTTCACAAATAATTCAGTGAACGGTTCTACATGTGTTTGGCAAATGGGAACAAGTTCGCCTCTTACGGGTTGTGGAACGGTTTCAAATACCTTTGCTGCAGGAGGATGTTATGATATTACACTCACCGTAACAAGTGCCAATGGATGTATAAGTACATTGACCGCACCAGATCTAATTTGTGTTGAGGATCAACCAATTGCAGCATTTAGCCCTTCGAACTCACAATTGACAGAATTAGATGCTCAGGTACATTTTTCGAATGGTTCACTGAATGCCACTTCCTATGTCTGGGACTTTGGGGATTCTTCACCTACTTCTACAGCTGTTGATCCGGATCACGATTATGAAGGCGTTGAAATAGGAACCTATGTGGTCACATTGATCGCCACTTCTCCTTCCGGGTGTATCGACACAGCGCAATCTGTCATTCAGATCTACGAAGATCTTATCTTCTATGTGCCAAACACCTTTACACCTGATAATGATGATTACAATCAAACCTTTCAACCCATTTTTACATCAGGTTTCGATCCTCAGGACTTCAATATGAAGATCTACAATCGTTGGGGAGAACTTGTATTTGAAACAAATGATGCTTCAATCGGTTGGGACGGATCCTACGGTTCGGGAGGAGAGATCACCATGGTTCAAGAAGGCGCCTATACCTGGAAAATTGAATTTAAAACGACCAAGAACGACGCACGTAAAATGGTCGTTGGCCATGTTAATATCTTGAAATAGGTTTTATTGCAGCTTCTTACGATTCTGGAATCCTCCTACAATGTTATATCGAAGGAATAATTCTAATCCACCGAAATAACCTGTAGCGACTTTAAACTTTGAAATGTTAATGTCATAAGACATTCCCGTCATGAACTCACGGTATTCAAATTGGAATCGGGCTATCACTGCATCATTGTATCGGTAATATAATCCTCCATAGAGGGCGATCGGTTTGAAATACTCCGTTTTCTGTGATCCATAGGATAAAACATAACGGTATTTAGCCCCTCCCATAATATCCAATGATCCTGCTTGCATTTGAGCGTACACCCCCGGCATGATGGTACCCTCCGTATTTTTAATTTCAAAATAAGAATCGAAGTACACATTATACCTCATATTCAATCGATCATTCCCCGTAAGGAAATAAGAATAGTACGGAACATTGGGATTGAAAACAGCTGCACCAAGGTTGTATTTAACTTTATTGCGTTGCCGCATATAGCCGTCTTTCCTCTCAAAAGAATAATTCAATCCTGCACCGACACTCATGAATGCAAACATGGGATTATTAAAATTCTCTCCTGGTAAGGAGGCATTATAAGCCATTCCATCGTATTGACTTGGATAAGTAGCCCCGTCTTTTGAGATTCCCCTCTGACCAAAAACACCCTGCAAGGCCACACCCAATTTTCGATATTTTCCAAGCCTGATGTAATACCCAAAGTTTAAATTGGCCGTATTCGTCGTGATACGCTGATCACCCGCTTTATCCGTCACAAAGAATCCCCCCGCAACCAAATAACCTCTTTTTCTATTCTCATTGATGCGAGCATCGATAGAAGCTGCTGCTGTGGTATATGGGGACGCAACAGAACCCCATTGATTTCGGTAATTAGCTGTGATCTGCAACGAAGAGTTCGCACCGGCAAGAGCTGGATTACTAGCCATCGACAAATATTCGGGCATCGAAAAATGCAAGTCCTGACCAAAGGAAAGGCCTGAAAAAGACAGGAAAAACAAGACCATTCGTTTCATAACCAATTATTTAACAATGTTACAATTACCTGATAATTCAATGACATTCTGATCCCAGTACAGGGCACGAAGATGATAATAGAAGGCCCCACTGTTCAATGAAACACCGTTAAATGTTCCATCCCAATATATTTCGATATCGGTGGTTCTGAAAACATTCGTACCCCAACGGTCATATACCTCAAATAAATATTCAAGAATACAATCGCTTTTCAATCCTCCTATCGTTAATTCATCGTTGAAGAGATCTCCATTAGGGGTAAAAGTATTTGGAACAAAAAGATCGTAGCAAACCGGGCTAACATAGATAGAAGCCAATCCAGTACCTGTGCAGCCCAATTCATTGGTTCCTTCTACGACATAAAAAATATCATGATGCGGCGAAGCAATAACGGTATCACACGTCGCACAGTCTAGTGTTCCGAGGCTATCCAGCCATACGTAATTCGTAGCACCTGTAACTACAAGTTCTACCTGCATTCCGTCATCAATGGAGGAAACGAAGGGCTCCACACTCAAGGTAAGGAAACCAATTGTATTTACAGTAAATGTGTCGGTAACGTTACATCCATTTTCGTCGGAGACATTCAATATGTATTCACCGCCCAAAATATTTGACAAAGAGGACGTTGTTATACCCGATGGCACCCAATTATAGGATATCGTTCCTACTCCCCCTTCTACTTGAGTACTAATTTGTCCAAAGGTCTCGTTATCGCAGGAAACATCCGTTATTGTTGCCGTAACGACCAGTTCTTCGGGCTCTTGTACCTCAAAGGTTACCGAAGCAGTGCATCCACCGTCATCCGTCACAGTAACCACGTATGTACCCGGACCTAAATTAGATGCGGTGTCTAAATCAGTAACCTGTGGACTCCAGGCATATACAAATGGAGCAGTTCCACCATTTACCTCAAACCCAACTGATCCATCTTCGGCTCCATAACAACTTATATCCGCCACCTGACTCACCGTTAATACTGGAAAATCAGTCAATGCATTGATTTGCAAAATAGTCGGATTAGGAGATTCACAACCGGTTGAATTATCTATTGCCACAAAGGAGTAAGAACCGGGAGTTAATCCTGAAAAAAGTACAGACGATTGTGGTAATCCGCTATTCATAGCATAAGTAAGGGTTCCTCCAAGAGGAGCACTGATCTCAACCGTGGCAGTCGGATCAACACAAGTTGGGCCTGAAATAACCGAGGCTGAAACATCTGAGGGAGGAGAAGGAATAGGATCAACTAAAACACTTATAGAATTATCTGATTTACAACCATCTGAATTCGTGACATTGAAATAATAGGTTGTGCCAGGTGTTAAGTTTGCAATGATCATAGAGCTTCCTGATCCGGATTGTTGGAATGTATTATCCGATGACGAAACATTCCATGAACCCGTACCCGGTAACCCTTCAAGCGTAACTGAACCAGTAGTCACATTACACGTTGGCTGCACTATCAGACCGATCGACGGAGCATTTGGAACTGATGGAGCAGAATTAATAACCGCATCCGCTGATGCTGAAGAAGTACAAACACCGTCAGAAACAGTGAATGTGTAGGTTACTCCTGCCGTTAAGTTGGAAATGACCGTGGTTGTGGAAGTACCGTTATAGGTCGCTCCATCCGGATAGGATGTAATCGTCCAATTCGGAGCATTCAATCCGCTTAGTGAAACCTCACCTGACGAAACTAAACATGTTGGTTGGCTGATAAAATCAATGACAGGCACATCACATTGCGCCTGAACTCCTTTGTTAAAAAGGACGAAAGCCATCAGATATATGAACCTCTTCATATAGAAGTAGTTAGTTTTCAAAGCTCAATTATGCAGCTTTTTCAGATGGTTATATCGAATTTATCAGAGAAAGGTTATAGTAAATGGCAATTTTTTAGCCTGAAATAAAAAAAAACCTCAAAACGAGGGCTT
>CAIYQV010000237.1 GCA_903928365.1 uncultured Flavobacteriia bacterium | reverse complement strand
TTCCATTCCATCATCCGCTTTTTTATCTTTAAATATTACTTGAAGGGATGCGCCTTGTTTTAAATTCAATTGTTCATTTCCTGATGAGGCTTGAATATCGATCGTTCCTCCTGATTCAAGCAGTTCATCCGTGGTGGTCGAAGTACTTAAGTTGTTCAGAAGGAAATCACTTTTTTTGTAAAATTCGGTCAATTTAATCTCAATGGGAGTATTCTGATCTTTCATGGCAAATGAGTTTGCTCTGATATATACTTGTGTCCCTTCTTTACCGATGAGAATGGTATCTCGTTGGGGATTGATGAGAAAGGTCTGTGCGGGTTTGGCTAATTTTTCGATTTGATTTGCCTGTTCACGATAATTCCTTACGATTTCCACTCTTCGGTTCGCGGTTTTCTCCATTTCATTCTTATTGGCATTAATCGGAGTGCTTTCTCCCTTCCAGTCAATGTGAATTCGGTTTCGAACATCATGATCGAAGAGATATGTTTGAACGGCTCGAGTCCTGTTCAATGAGAGGTTTTGGTTATAAGCCCGATCTGCATCGGAATCGGTATGGCCAACCAACAAAAGTTCCTCTGCAGGATTAGTGATCCTTCCAAGCAGGGAGTCAAGTTTGAGTTGCGATGCTTCTGTAAGATTGTAACTGTCTTTTGCAAAATAAATTCTCAGGGTTTCTGAGCCGGTATTTTGAGCGAATAGCGCTCCGGTCACCGGAAAGGCGAAGGCGAATAAAAGTTTTTTCATGGTTTTAGATTTCTACATCTAACTCCAAAACAAACATTTCGTAACAGTTAGCCTTAGAAAACTTAGATTTCCCGACACGACGACGATGATACATACAAAATTCGAAAAAAAGAATGCCCCTCGGATTACTCCACCCACTTCACAAACTCTCTGTCCAGGGTAATTCGTTTTGCGCCTCCATGTTCACCTTCAATTTGATAGTAGGGCAGAAGTGATTCCCCTACTGTGTTCTTGAGTTTCTTTTTAATGCGTGAAAGGATCACATTGATGTCATTATCCCTCGGGTCGAGCATGCGGTCAATGGATTGTGCAATTTCGGAAGGTTCCGATTGATTAGTGTACCTTCTATAGAGCATGCCGATTTCATCACGATAATCCTGAAGTAACACTAATGGAACTCCCTCTGGGTGTCGGAGATAAAAAAGATAGATCGTTTTTTCTTTCGGATTGAGTCTGAGTTCAAGGTCTCCGAAATCAGTGAAAAAGATGCGCTGCTGGTATCCTCTTAATTCGAGTTTACTGGGTTGTTGAATGACCTTGCCTCGTTCCCTGAATGACAAATTATTTCGAATACCGTCCATGGTGTCGAAAAGTTGAGAAAGTAGCAAAGGAGAAATTTTCCTTTTTTCTACGATCTCCATGCAATCCGAACAAAGATCAGCCGTACGCATTTTAAGAATGATGTCTTTTTTGTTTCTGCAAAAATCATTGCCGCATCCTCGTGTATCCTGATGTACATGTTGAACATAATTCTCCGTGTCACTGAACATCAGATGTCGCACGATCCACATACTGATCTCGTAGGCTATAGGGAAACGAATATCGACCTGACTTCCAAAGTAATGTCCCCAGTCGGCTGTGTGGATGAAATAATCTCTACCTGAAGGTCCCATCGCTCCGAACCAGTTCCGTTCATTTGCGAGATCTGTCAAAAGAAAGACATGATCCGTTGAGGGGATGAACCAATCTTCCCTTGCTTCGTAACATTTTTCGAAAAAATATTGCCAGTTCTGATAGTTTTCTTCTCTCGGAAAGGAAAAGAACGATCTCTTTTCAGATATACTAAATTGAGGGAAAGGCATTTTTCTTTGGAAGTCTTTTTCCGTCTCCCAGGTTCGAGTGAGTAATTCATTTAAAGTAGCCTCCGATTCTCCTGAATGATACTCTATCGGGCCTCTGAATGACTTCAGCAGGTTGAGGACATTGGCAAAGGTTTCCACACTAAGCTCGCTTGATCTGATCAGATGTACGTTCATTACTCAATGATAAGAATTGATTTTGAATTATCCTAGGTTGCACCATTGTTTCGTATGTGATATCCACGTTCAATAAGATCTTTGCTGCCTTTTGAATGTCGGTGGCATGCAGACTGAGTACGCTATTGTAATCATCTTTCCGATAGCCGCCAAAGAGGGTAATTGTTACAGGAATACATCGCCCCAATTCGGCCTCGAGTGCTCGAATCGTTTCGTAGAACAGCTCTGAACACTGGATCCATTCTTCCGTTGTGCATTGACTTCCCAGATCGTCCCATTCATGCGAGTCTGCGCCATGACACCAAACTACGTAATGCACTTTCCCTTCACGGATCAAATCGGTAAGTTTCGTAAGCTCTTGTTTAAAATCGTTGTGGTATTCCCGATGTTTGAATTTCGGATTGATGTGACATGCAATGGCTTGTTCGATGTCCGGAAAGTAGGACACTGAATTGGGAATGCTGTTGCCGTAGTGTCCGTCCAGATCTAGGTAAGCCCCAACGAGTCCTTTCTCCTGATACAATTTTCTTGAGGCAATCACTTGTCCTGAAAAAGTACAGTATCCCTTTCCAGCTTCCGGTGTTGCATGGTGAAATCCTGATGTTGGACTGAAAGTGAGTGTTTCGGGATGATCACAAGCATAGCGTATTGCGTGATACAAAGAGCTATTCGTGTAACAAACGGAATCGACAAGTTCCAGACTCCAGGGTAGTCCATTGGTTTCTGACAAACGCCCACCCTCGAAGAAATCGTTGACGTAGTTGCGGGTATGTGCCAGAAGAAAATCCCGCTTGTTGAAAGCGGGAAATTCATCTGAAAATTCAAGTACTTGATCGAAACCATTTTTCTTCAGATATTCCATCAGTAGAAGTGGTTTGAGCGGAGATTTTGAAAAGCTCTTTTTTTCAATGTCTTTGAGGCAAACCTGTTTTGGAGTATAGAAGGTTTTGATCTTTTTGGTTCTCATAGTTTTAGATTGGATTAAATGGATTGTTCTGTTTGATAGGATTATTACTTCTTTCGGAAGAAGTCCTTTGAAATGATCCCTGTTTTCTTCAGCTCGGCATACTCACGGATCGAATCTTCCATATCCATCGCCATGCTCCGGAAATTGGCTTTTTCATAGTTGAGCGAAGATTTCGGGCTGAAATTCAGATCTGCAGATACCTTCGTAATATCGAAATCCGCTCCCAGAATTGTGAATGACCAGTTTTCAGAAGCTTCGAGTTCTTTAATGATCCCTGCGATCATTCGGGCATCGTATTTTTTACTGGCATTTTCGTGACCGTCAGTGAGGATGATGACTACGACTGACATTTCATTTTCCCGGATCTGGCGCTCGACAATCAACTCGGTGTTGTGAAAGAAAGGGTTAAAACCCATGGTATGAAACGATAAACG
>CAIYQV010000236.1 GCA_903928365.1 uncultured Flavobacteriia bacterium | reverse complement strand
TATCCCCCAGTACAGGGTAGGTTGCATACGCGTTACGCACCCGTGCGCCGGTCGCCACCAAACAAGCAAGCTTGTTTTGTGCTGCCCCTCGACTTGCATGTGTTAGGCCTGCCGCTAGCGTTCATCCTGAGCCAGGATCAAACTCTCCGTTGTATAAAACTTTGAATTTTGTTGAGGCTCGTCGTTTATTCTTCTTACGCTGTTTCCTTATTTCTCAATCTTTCAAAGAACGTCTCAGGACTTCAAGACTTTTTGATAAAAGACTTCAAGACTTTAAACTTTTTATTTCATTCATTCCCTCAACTCGTTCGTTTTGGGAGGGCAAAGGTAAACAACTTTTTTTTCTAACAAAGCGTTTTTGAAAAAAAATATTTAACCCCCTCATTCCACCGCTTCCTACCCTACTACTCTCTCTCCTTCCTAAAGGTTACAAATAACCGCTGTTACTCATATTCCCTTTCCTTAAAAGCGGGGTGCAAAACTACATATCTTTCACCATTACACAAACCTTTTTATCAAGGTTTTTTTTGATAATCACTCACCACACCTCTTAATACTCTGATAATGTGGTGGTAATAAAGAGGAAATTATTTTGTCTGAAGTACTTGCAATAGTTCCAGATACGCCAAATTAGGGGAAGCGTTCTCTTTAATAGCATCTACCATTGGACAGCTAACTAAGGTCGTTCCATTCACGCCCACGGCCAATCCCGATAGACCCTGTCGCAACAATTCAACTGCATAATTCCCTAAACGGGTAGCTAAAATCCTATCTTGAACAGACGGACTTCCTCCTCGCTGTATATGCCCTAATACGGAATGACGAAGATCGTATTCAGGAAGCAGGGGTTTTACCTTTCCTAAAATATCCAGCGCATGCCCTTCATCATCTCCTTCTGCCACAAGAATAATCGTGCTCCGACGACCTTTGTATCCATGACGAATGGTATGTGCAAGGTTCTTGATGTCCGTTTTTTCCTCCGGGATCAGAACAGACTCAGCTCCTCCTGCAATCGCGGCATATAAGGCAATGAATCCTGCATCTCTACCCATTACCTCCACAAAAAATACCCGATGGTGACTGGATGCAGTATCCCGAATCTTATCGACAGCATCAATGACTGTATTCAATGCGGTATCAAATCCGATGGTGAAATCTGTTCCATATATATCATTATCGATCGTTCCCGGAATTCCCATCACAGGTATTTTCATTTCTTGATTCAAGACTGTCGCACCTGTAAAGGTGCCATCACCACCAATAACGATCAATCCATCTATCTCTTCTCTTTTTAGAAAAGCAATTGCCCTTTCCCTTCCGGAAGATTCCATAAAAGCAGCTGAACGAGCGCTACCCAGAATTGTGCCTCCCAATTGGATCACATTGTCTACGTCCCGGTATTTTAAATCCTTCCCTCTTCCTTCGATCATGCCCTGATAACCATCGTAAATACCATAGGGTGTAATCTTATGATGCAAACACGTTTTCACAATAGCTCGAATGGCAGCATTCATGCCAGGCGCATCTCCTCCTGAAGTCAGCAATGCAATCTTCTTCATAGAGTGAAGATACGTAATTGAAAAAACTTTCACCTACATTTATGGAATCTGCTAAAGTATTTCATCCAACGATCAGATGTTTCTATTCAAACAGGCATATTTCAGGAAGCAAAGTGACGAGGCTCTACTTGAACTCATCCGATTGAATAAGGATGTCAGATGCCTCGGCGAGTTGTATGTGCGCTATGGTCACCTTGTTTTCGGGGTTTGCTTGAAATATCTTAAAAATCGTATGGATGCAGAAGACTTAACATCAGAGATCTTCGAGCGATTAACCCAAAAAATACAAAATCACGAAATAACTCATTTTAAATCCTGGCTTTATTCAGTGACGAAAAATGAGTGTTTTATGCGTCTGAGGAAAAAGAGTATTCAGACGAATGAACTGAATGATGAATTGTTTGGTGAGGAACCTGAAAACAAAGAAGAACTTGAAACAAAAGAGGCTCAATTTGAGCTGCTTGAAACTGCGCTCGAAGAGCTTAAGCTAGAACAACAACATTGTATTCGCTTGTTTTACATCGAAAAGAAATCCTACGATCAAATTAGTGAACAGCTTAACATTTCATTAAAACAGGTGAAAAGCGCCATACAGAACGGGAAAAGAAATCTGAAGATCCGGATGGATCAAACTTATGAATCAGAATAATGAAAAAAGGATTAAAAAGAGCTGATATTGACACTTACCTTCAAACGAAAGATGAGTCAAAGAAGCACGCCTTCGAAAAAAATATACTGGACGAAGACTTCGATCGGGATGCCGTTGATGGGTTTCTCGAAAGCGGTTTGAACACTTCTGCCTTGCGTGGATTGGATCGAAAATTTGTTCCTCGGTCATTCACCGGTTGGATCATTGCCAGTTCGAGCATCTTGTTTGTGGCCGTATTATCCTTTCTGTTCCTTCCAAATGAAAGAGATCATTCTTCCCTCTCTTTGAAGAAAGAACAACTGGTAAGACTGGATCGTACGGAAGTTATTCTGCCACCTCATATTGATTCACTCACGGAGATTCCAAAAAACACGCAAATCCAGGCTAAACAATTGGCAAAGGATTTCATCGATCAGAAAGAGCAGAAAGAACAGAAAATCTCGGAAGTATCCTTCACTGAAGTTAACCTCAAGCCTAATCCTGTTTTAGACCCTAGTCCAATTGATTCAGAAATTGAGGTCATCGAGAAAAAACAACTTTCTGGCAAAGAGCTATATCTTCATGATTTGAAGCTGCTCGATTACAGAGCATATAGATCAAAACCTAAAATCAAAACAGAACAACTAATACTAACTGGTATCCCTGCAGATTTGGAATCCGGAAGTTCTGCTCAGGAATCTGAATGGCAGACGGTCGATGTTCCCTACATGGAATATATTGAACGAACCATGGAACTCTTTTCCAAAGGAAATTTCAAAAAAGCATTAAGTAGGTTCGAGGTAATCTTGAAAACCTATCCGGATGACCTCAATGCCTTGTTCTATGCAGGTCTTTGCTATTACAATCTAAAGAATACGAACGCAGCGGTATTCAGCTTTGAAAAATGTCTCGGTTCGAATTACAACAATTTCAATGAAGAGGCAGAATGGTATTATGCATTGAGTTTAATACTTTCAGGAGAATCTGAACGTGCTACAAAAGTCCTCCAGAGAATCACAACATCCCAAGGATATTATGCTGAACAGGCAAGGAAAAAATTGAGTACACTTTAAAAGAAGTTCCGATTTTCACGAACCATTTTTCGAAGCAATGGGTTTGGACGATAGCGATCCTCGCCAAATTCAGCAAAGAGATCTTCCAACTGGAGCAAGACTTTTTCCAAGCCAATCTCATCTGCCCACTGCAATAAGCCTTTCGGATAGTTCACCCCTTTCATCATAGCCAGATCCACCCCTTCCGGACTTGTAACTTGCATGAATACGGCATCAACCGCTTCATTAATTAACATGGCTAAAATACGGTCAAAGATCATTTTTCCAAGTTCGTGATCTTCTTTGGGTTTTGGTTGTTCAACTCCCTCTGCATAGGAATAATATCCTCGGCCTGATTTACGACCAAAAAATCCAGCCTCGCGGTGACGTTTCTGGGTAAAAGAAGGCTTAAATCTCGGATCGAAGTAAAAAGCACTGAATACGGATTCTGTTACCGCATAATTGACATCATTACCAATAAAATCCATGAGTGTAAACGGACCCATTTTGAACCCTCCAAAATGCGTCATCGCCCAATCGATCGTAGCAAAATCGGCAATTCCTTCTTCATAAATACGCAAAGCTTCGCCGTAAAATGGTCGCGCAACGCGATTGACTATGAAACCTGGCGTATCCTTACAGACCACGCCCGTTTTCTTCCATGACGAGATCAATTCCTTGCATTTGTCAATCGTTTGATCTGAAGTTTGCACCGCCGGAATAATCTCTACTAACGGCATCAACGGGGCCGGATTGAAGAAATGGATTCCGATTACACGATCTGCCTTCTTCAAAGCAGAACCAATTGAAGCAATCGACAAAGAAGAAGTGTTACTCGCAAGAATACAATTTTCATCCACGATCGATTCGAGCTCAGCAAAAACCTTATGTTTCACTTCCAGGTTCTCAACAATCGCTTCGATCACCAATCCACAATCTCTAAAATCGTTGGTGGAAGTAGAATAATGGATTGCATTCAGAATAGTTGCCGTTTGCTCCTTGGTCATTGTTCCTTTCTCCACTAACCGCTCAAATACTTTTACATGACCCATTTTGGCTTTCTCAACAACCTCCTGATTTAGATCTACTAAAAAAACTTGATGGCCGTTTTGAGCTGCAACTTGCGCAATTCCTGCACCCATCGTTCCGGCACCAATTACTCCTACTTTCATATTTTACTTTTTATTGGACTTCAAGACTTATAGAGTCAGGAGTCAGGACTTTATTTTTTTATTAGACTACAGACTTTTGGAGTCAGGAGCCAGGACTTTATTTTTTTATTAGACTACAGACTTTTGGAGTCAGGAG
>CAIYQV010000235.1 GCA_903928365.1 uncultured Flavobacteriia bacterium | reverse complement strand
CCCTCAAGGTATTTAAGTTCTTCGATGTGAAACCGTTTGCTTGATTTCTTTACTTCCTTGCGGAGCTTTCGGATGTCCTCCGATATTAACGTATAATGCTCTTGAAGATCATCTGCCACAATGTTATCCCATACTTCAATCTTAAGCTCAAAATCCATCTGTAAAATCTTCTTTTTCATAGCTTCGTCCATTTAGTACCGAGAAAGAATCGTTGGCATTGTCTACGGAACCACGATGGAACCAACTTTTTATCATATACAAAATGAACGATTGACCATTCGTCTCCGAACAAATCGCACTTATAGATGGGCTGCGCAAACTTCGAAGAATTATTGTCACCGCTACTTACGGTATAGTTTACGGTATTGTCTGCGCGTGTTTCAGTTTCATTTTTCATAAAGTTTAATCATAAAAGCCCTCATCCTTGAGATCCTTTTTCATTTTACTTGAAGTGTAACCAACATATACTATGTATATCAGTGATACCAACAGTATGATCCCAAGAACTATCAGGACTATTTTCATTGCATGGTTTCCGTAAATATCGGTTTTAAAGAATTGATCACCGAGTCTAACTCACTCCGCTGATCGTTTGTGAGGGCAATCTTATAAGAAAGTACCCTCAATGAGGTATAGGCAGAAAAAGCAGCTGCAATTTGTAGGGGTGAAATCTCCTGGATGTTTTGCTTAATATCCGCTACTCGTTGTTCAGTCAATCGAGTTTGTTTGTTGGAAAATGACCAGTCCTGAGATGAGCTCATATTTTATTGGTTTACAAAATCCACAATTTCCTGGATCATTTTTGGAGTGAGATCTTGAATTTCAAACCCGTAATACGGCTTGATGTTAAAATACTTTGGAACCGAGTCAATCTCACGGAGGAATTCAATCTTGCTGCGGTTCTCGTGTCTCGGAAGATTGTCAATCAAATAAGTGTGCCCAGGTGGGAATTTACTTTCGTCAAATTGGCGGAGGGCAATTGCATTCCGAGAATAGATGTCTTCATTTTTAAACCCAAGGTCAAACTCAAGATTCCAGCCTTCCGCATAATCCTGAACTGCAGCAGTTAAAATATAGCATGGTGCAATTTCTCTGAGTGCCTTCAATAGTTCAAGAGCTCCTGGGCGAAGTACCGCCGTATACGCATCATTATGCTCAAGAGTAATAGTCTTAGATCCTTTCCGCGGCTCATCGTTCCATGGATCGCAATGAATCAGCGTCTCATCAAGGTCGACAAAAATGTATTTAGTTTTATCCATAAAGCAATACTATATTACTTATCAAATTTTGTAAACAAAAAAAGGCTCAATGAATTTATTTTTTCATTGAGCCCTTTAAGTGGTGGACCAGACAGGGATCGAACCTGCGACCTTCTGCTTGCAAAGCAGCTTCTCTACCAACTGAGATACTAGCCCGAATTAATTAGAACTTGAGTGTTACTGCCGAACGGAGACCAACGGTGGTCTTGTCAAGATTGCCGTCCTGGAGGACAACGAATCCAGCCGAGAGAACTTTCCATGAAGCATCAAGTGAACCGCCATAGTAGGCATTGGTGTACTTGATTTCCTTGACGGTGCGTGGGAGAGCATCATTTGCATCGGTATAACCGGCAAATACTGCACCCGTGAGACCGCAATTCTTTCCAAACTTTACAGCCTGTGAGAATTTAGCTTCAAGGTTTGAAAGGTCAGATTCGACATCGTAACGACCAGTAACGGACAGTGGTCCTTTACCGACAGCAACGAATGGACGGAAGTGCCCGTTTGAATCTTTACCTGGATGATTCTTCATTGAATACTCGGTACCAACTTTAACGTCAGCAAGAGTGGAGAAGAAAGTATAATCACCAAGGAATTTGACCTGGTAGAGATCGACAGAATCAATACCGTTGAGATGGGTATTAGCTGATGCTCCGACATTAAAACTACCGATGGAATAGTCGACTGCAGTCACAGCGGATCCTTTCGTATCGGTAACTTTACCAAAGTCAATTCCCTTTTCCTGGTAACCTACTGAGAGGGTTCCTGCCGCAAAAGCGGAAACGGAAGCAGTTAGAATTGCGAGTAACGTTAGTTTGATTAGTTTGTTCATACTTTACTATTTATCTTATTTTTCTCCACTTGAGTATCGCCCTGACCCTTTGGACGGTGGAGTAATGCTCAGGTCAAACCGAAAAATGAATCACGTGTAAGGCTCGAACTTACATCTTCAGTTTCGTTCAGGATGTACTTGTCCTGTAACACTGAAATCTTATCCTTTAGACGAACGTGATTTTTACTACTTTGTGATCTTCTATAGCCTCGAATTACTGATCTATTTTTTAATGCACCGCGTTTCGGCGAAGCGCGCGAGGTTCAGTTGACAAGAAGCTTTTGTGCTATCCATGTTTTCGCTAAATTTCCTAGGGGAGTATCCCACTAGGAAAGTCAAAATTAAATGTAAAAGAACGAAATTAACTATCTCTATCCTAACAAAGCTGCATTAAATGTACATCACAAAATCACTTTTTGTGCAACTCAATGAGTCTATCCAAAATGTAAAGAGCTAGCTGGAAGTTTCCAGAGTCGATGGCTGCAATTAGTTCTTTTTTCAAATTGTGCACCTTTTCAGCGTTGGTCCAAGAATCCATGCTGTAGGCAAGGGAATTCGGTGAGAGTGGAGAGTTATTTGCGTATGCCGTGGCGACCGTCTTCATGGACGGATTCATGGCCATTGGCTGTACGGGTGCTATCTCCATCTCACTATTTATGGTATCGTAACACTTAGAAGTGGTGCTCATTGTAGGACTCGAACCTACGGCCTATTGAATGTAAATCAATTGCTCTAACCAACTGAGCTAAACGAGCATAAATGGTGGACCTGCCGGGAGTCGAACCCGGGTGTTCAGTACTTTTCCGATAATTTTCTACAAGCTTAGTATTACTTGACAGTCGCCATGATACCGTAATACTGTATCATGATTGTTTTGGTGAGGATACACATCTCGTACACCACTTCAAGATGGTCTCGCTTTTATGACGAGTGTAACACTTAGCGAGAATCCGTGTTATCTACTCGATCACAGTTTTTAGGCTGCGAGTGGCATTTCTTCGGCTGAACCGAAGAAGTTGCTGAGGGCGTTATTGATGCCGTTTAATCTTTTACCAGTTTTTAAAAGGTATCCGGAGAACCTTGCTTGCTTACTATAAGTCCATTACTGAGTCGAATCCAGTACAGGCCCGAAAGTTATGAAAGAACAAAATTGGATGCTGGGGTTGGAATTGAACCAACAGCTCCGCGTTATGAGCGCGACGAGTTACCGTTACTCTACCCGGCAATAAAATGAATTTGGGAGGGTTAATGATTACCTCCATCGTCCGTTGTGTTTTCAGTTATTCAGTCATATGGTGCCGTCGCACCTTAATAGTCCGCTTGTCATTGTATTTCAGGCTTACAAGACTATACCTCTGGTGACTTCGGTTGGCCAACCTAAGTTTCAGCGTAGTACCTTACTTACTTACACATTGTAGAACTGAGTGATGTTCTTCACACCACTCATGCGTTAACCCCATTAGAAAGGTTTTCTTCCGCCACAAAAATTAAAAAAGAACAAAAATTAGGGGGACCGTGGATTAATGCCACGCATCGGTCTGTCCCGTAACCTGCTGGTAGAACTTGTATCCAGCCAAGGCATTGGTTTAAAGAGTGACAATGCTTCCTCTCCAGGGTGTCGGGCAGTTTAAGTGCACCGACAAAATTTCTCTCATGACACCCAGCGTCAGCATACAGTCTCGACCAGTGCCTATTCCACTATTATCGAGATTTTACAACTGTTGCAGACCGTGGTGACAATAGGTTCGTGAAACCAGCCAGGAGCATGAGAGCCAAGGAGATCAAGCCTTGGAAAGTATTTAAAAGAACAAAATTGGTGCCTCCTCCGAGATTTGAACTCGGAACCTACTGATTAAAAGTCAGCTGCTCTGAACCGTTGAGCTAAGAAGGCGTAAAATGGTACCGCTACGGAGAATCGAACTCCGATTAACGAGATGAAAACCCGTTGTACTAACCGTTATACGATAGCGGCAAAGTGGTACCTCGGGAGGGAATCGAACCCCCATAAACTGCTTAGAAGGCGGTTGTCCTATCCGTTGAACGACCGAGGCGTAAATTACTCCTTCGAAGGGGTGAGCAGGTATACACTGCCGTCACGGGCAGCAACCTGAGT
>CAIYQV010000234.1 GCA_903928365.1 uncultured Flavobacteriia bacterium | reverse complement strand
TTTTGTGTTAAGCTCAGTACATGTTTTTGCTCAGCCGGTAAGTACCACCAATACATCATCGCCTTCAACTTGTGACGGATCCGCGCAGTTTACAGATAGTTCCACTGTGGTTTCGACTTCCATTTCCTGGAGTGATTCGTCCAGCGTAATACAGCAAGGTGGATACTATCTCTATGGTTTGTGTCCAGGGGTTTACACTGTGTCGTACTCAGATACCTCAGCGTCAAACCAAACTTATACTTTTACCATCGGATCCGGATCGTCAAATCCGTGCAACGGGTTCTACGCTACAGCCAGTGCCGTTCCTTCAACTGATACCACAAATTGTAATGGTTCCATTACGATTTATCCCTTTGGAGGATCGAGCCCATACAGTTACACTTGGGGAAATACTGTTGCAGGAAATGTTTCCTCTGCAACAAATGTTTGCGCAGGTTTAGGATATTGTGTCGTTTCAGATGCAAATGGCTGTAATTATACCGTTCAATACAATATACCAGATTCATCAGGAAATGGCGGGGGTCCATGTGCTGGATTTTATGCATCCATTTCCGTTTCTCCATCTACAGATTCCCTTAGTTGTAATGGCACCGCTTCGGTAACGGTTAGTGGGGGAGTTGCTCCCTTTTACTATGTATGGAATAACCCGGTGTTAGATTCTTCAAATTATATATCAAATCTGTGTCCTGGCACTTACACCTGCAGTATTACCGATGCAAATGGCTGTAATTACAGTGTTCAAGGAAACATAACAGATTCTACGGGTTCGACAGGCAATCCATGTTTAGGATTTTTCGCACAAGCTGAGGTTTATCCGTCTTCAGATAGTTTGTCATGTAATGGAGTAATTGCAGTCAGTGCTTTCGGTGGATCCGGTACTTACACTTATACACTCGCAACGGGAGCGTCTAGTTCTACTGGAACATTTACAAGCTTATGTCCCGGGAATTATCTTGTAGTTGCGTCTGACACCAATAATGGATGCAATTTTACCGTTTCAGCAGTAATAGTTGACTCAAGTTACTACTTCCCTGATTCTTCCAATATTATCAGTAACCCAAGTTATGGTGATTCAACAATTACAGATACACTGGATTATTCTTGGATCTACGATTGTGCCTACGATCTTGGATCAATTGATTCAGCTTATATATTAGGTAATACACTTTCTGGCGCTGATTCAGTAATCGTAACATGGATTCTGATCGATTCAACTGGCCAATACATAGGGAGCTATGATGTTTCTTACCCAACCGGTGGTTCAAGTGGTGTGGTCTCAGTTTTCCTAACGGTCATCTGTCCTATGCATGCCCCGGGTGATAATGCGCTAATGGCATCCGATCAGATCTATCTACCGGGTGCGTCTGCAGGCATTATTCAAAGCAATCTGAGTAAAGTAAATGTGGTCAATCCTTTTGAGGATGTGTTGAAGCTCACCTTTACAGAAACAGCTGAAAGAAATATTTTGCTTTATGATTTAAAAGGAGCCATCGTTAAACACGCAACATCCCTCGAAAATGCATTGAGTCTTGATACGCGATCACTTGAAAAAGGAATGTATGTTCTGATTATTCAAGAAGGAACGAACTTCTTTCAGACAAAAGTTATTAAGTAAAACAGCACCTTTATTTCAAATCAGAGGCGAGTTATGCTCGCCTTTTTTGTTGTATTTTATTTGATTGTAAAGATCACATCCACGCGTCTGTTTCGTTGCTGATCTTCTTCTGTTAGTTCAGGTGTTACGAGAGGAATGGTATTGCTATATCCTTCATAGCCCAGTCTGTTCTCCGAAATTCCTCTTCTGATGAGGTAATCATTGACTGCCTTGGCCCTTAAAAAGGAAATTTCGTAATCATCCATACAACAGACATGGCCACGAATAAAAATATCGACGTTTTTATTGGTGTTGAGAAATTGAAAGAGTTTGTCTAGTTCGGTAAGTGAATATACCTTGACATAATCTGAGGCATTCTCGAATTCGATGGTTAGAGGAATGGGTTGCAAATTCTTTTGATCTTCGGTCAATTTAATTCCGTTAAATTCAAGTGTTTTCTTCTCAGACGCTATTTCATAGACGATGTCCACTCTTCTCCAGTATGCATGATTCGTTAGTTTGTTGGCATTGGATGGATAGTTGCAGGCAGGGGCGCTACTCGTTTCCACTTTTAAACCCGCATTTTGGAGATAGGATACTACCACATTTCTTCGACTTTCTGCCAGAGGAATATTGATTGAATCGTTTCCTGATGGATCTGTGTAAGCGGTAACAGATTTAATAAGTACTATTCCGGTCTGACTCTTCAACTTGTCCAATTGTTGCATCGATTTCAAATCAAGCGTAGAAACATTCAAATTAAAGAAAAGCTCTAATTTTTTTGATTGAGCAGATATTCCGAGTGGAATGAACAATAAAATGAGAAGATACCGCATGACGTTTTATTTGATGAACTGTAAAAAGCGTCCGAAAATAACAAAGTGTTCAAAAATAGGAATAGAATTTAGTTAATGCATTAGCTGAATTAATAATAGGCCCACTGATTCAAAGGAAACAAAACCTGATCAAAATTATCGTACCTTTGCATTCAACTACAGAATCTCCTTTTGATCTTCAAAATATATTCTGATCATTTTTACAATAAATGCTTTTTACAGAACTGAATTTAATTCAACCCATTCTTCGGGCTATTGAAGAAGAGGGGTATACCACCCCAACACCTATACAGCAACAAGCTATTCCTCACGTATTGAAAGGTACTGATGTACTTGGTTGCGCACAAACAGGAACCGGCAAAACGGCTGCGTTCTCCATTCCAATTTTGCAACAGTTAGCAAATAAAGAATTTCATGGAAAGCGCAAGATACGTTCACTGATCCTTACTCCAACTCGCGAATTGGCCATCCAGATAGGTGAGAGTTTGGCTGCTTACGGTCGACATTTGAAAATCAAACACACCGTCATTTTTGGAGGTGTAAATCAAAATCCGCAAGTAAACTCGCTTCAAGCAGGAGTAGATATTTTAGTGGCTACCCCGGGAAGATTACTTGATCTCATGACTCAAGGATATATTTCGCTTAGCGATCTGGAAATCTTTGTGCTCGATGAAGCTGACCGCATGCTCGACATGGGTTTTATTCATGATGTGCATAAGGTGATTCGCGCTCTTCCTGAAGAAAGACAGAATTTGTTCTTTTCTGCTACTATGGCGCCTGAAATCCTGAAACTGGCGGGTACAATATTACAGGATCCGATCAGAGTAGAAGTAACACCCGTTTCTTCCACAGCAGAAATTATCGGGCAAACGCTTTACTTTTTGGACAAACACAACAAGCCGAATTTATTGTTTGATGTATTGAAAGAGCAAACGGCACAGTCCGTACTCGTCTTTACACGAACGAAGCATGGCGCTGACCGTGTCGCGAAATACTTGACAAAAAATGGTGTCAAATCGGATGCAATCCATGGTAATAAATCACAAAACCACCGCCAGCGCGCGTTGAATAATTTTAAGGATAAAACGATTCGAGTGTTGGTAGCGACCGATATAGCTGCCCGAGGTATCGATGTGGAAGAAATGGAATTGGTGATCAATTACGAACTGCCAAATATCCCTGAAACATATGTGCACCGTATTGGTCGTACCGGCCGTGCAGGAAACTCAGGAAATGCAATCTCTTTCTGCGATTTCGAAGAAAAAGCCTATCTGAAGGATATCGAAAAACTGATCCATCAGGAGATCGAAGTGATCGATAATCACCCGTATCCGATGGAAGTATTTGAGATCATCAAGAAAGAACGTCCGGCCCGACCGCCAAGAAACGACCGCAATGCTTCTCAGAAAAAACCAAAACCAACGGTTGATCAAAAAGTGGGTGCTGCCAAAAAGAAAGGCAAGAAAACGTGGTTTGGAAAGAAAGATCGATATTGATTTTGTCGAACCATTTAGGCGTGGATTTAAATCAGCACCTAAATAAGTGAAGGTTGCATCATAATAAACCCATCCTTCACCACCAGATCCGATTCAAAGTTATTTGTGTAAAGTGAACCGGTTCCTAATCCTTGTGGAAGTGAATTATCGTATTGTGCGGTTAACTGACAGACGGCATTCAGTCCGATGTTGGATTCCAGCGCGGAGGTCATCCACCATGGGATGTTTTGTGTTTCTGCGAGTTCTATCCATTCTTGTGTTCCGAAAATTCCGCCATGCAAACTTGGTTTCAGGATGATGTATTGCGGTTGAATGGTTTCCAAAAGTTCTATTTTGTCTTCTTGCGGATAAATACCGATCAATTCTTCATCAAGCGCGATGGGCACAGGTGCAGATTTACAGAGTTCTTTCATATCTTCCCATTTTCCTGCCGCAATAGGTTGCTCAATGGAATGGATAGCCAATTCAGCCAATTGATCTAGAACTTGAATCGCTTTCTTTTTGGTAAATGCACCATTAGCATCTACACGTAAAGTCAGCTGATAAGACGTGTATTTTTCACGGATAGATTTCAG
>CAIYQV010000233.1 GCA_903928365.1 uncultured Flavobacteriia bacterium | reverse complement strand
TAAAATGAATGAAGTGCAAACGACCTTGATAAAAATATTCACTATTCTCTAAATATTTGTTATCAGGTGGAATGAAAAAATGAGCTTGATTAACTTCATCAATATTACCTGCTCTTGCAGAATTAATCGTCACACTTGGAACTAGCCGATTGATTTCGTTAATGATTCGTTTCTCTTTTGCTGTCTGTTTCATTCTTTGGTTTTATCTGGTCGCTTATGCAGAAATGTTCGGCTTAGTAATGTCCTGGCATTGCAGCTAACTCGCTTATATGCGCCATAAATGTGCGCTAATACATCCAAATATAGTTAGCTAAGCGTAGTTTCTTCTAGTTAAGTGGATTCTTTTGATTTTGTGCGTTACATCGACAGCTTCAACTCTCCTTTGGTGTTGATGCGCAATAATAAGGCATCTTTTCCCGGAAAGATCTCTTTGAGTTCGAGTGTTTCTGCTTTGCCTTTCAGAAAGACGCCTTTGGTCAATTCGGTATTTAATTCTTGCTGTAAGGTGCCTTTCATTTCTTCCATGTAAGGCGTGATGTCAAACTTGGCTTGTTCTCTCATGGCGTTCGTGATCTTGTCGCTGAAGAGCCATTTAGCTGATTTGAGAAGCAAGTTCTTACTTTCCAGATCAAAGGCCAGGTCAGGGAAGGAGATGGTTTGTTTTTCCGCATTGAAAGCCGGAGTTCCGATGAGGTAAAGCACGCCACTTTTCTTACCGTCAAATTCCAGTTTCAACTGCAATTGCTTGTTCGAAGCGCCGTGTACCTCGAGTTTTTTGAAGATGACTTCGTTCTTTTTGATCGTTACCGATTGCCCTTGAATGGCTTTGGTCATGATCGTACTCAAGGAATCATAAGTTGCAATCGCATCCAGTTCGATGTCAAAACCTTTCGCTTTTTTATGTTCCGAAAGGGCCGGGAGTTTGGCTTCTTTTACTTGCGGTTTTTCTGTAGTGAAAGTTGGTTGAACCGTTAAGTTAAGATCGACATAGGCCGTTTTATTTTCAAAACGAATGTCGCTTAAAGACAGTGCTTTCGGCTGCAAACACAAAAAACCATAGCCTTCAATGGCGGATGGGTCAGCAAGGAGCTTCCATACTTCCTGTAATTCCGATTTGATATCAATCGAGGCAATCTCCTCATCAATCGTTTTTTCAAGATCTTTCAATACGCCTGTAACTTCCTTGCGCAGTTTAGAGGTGGCATCGTAGCTGAACACGGTGATCTCACATGGATCAATCGTTTCAAATTTCTTCAGATCCGTTTTGGTTTTGAATTTAAAGTCGGGCGTAATGCTAAAGTTGGTCGCATACCCAACGGAAACTCTTCGCATGGGCTCATTGCCCACACCGCAACTGGCATAAATCCGCGGAACGACACAATTTCCTTTGTTATTGAACAGCGAGGTGCATTCCGGACAGTAATTGAGGTTGAGCGAATACTTGCCATCCACTTCAAAATACATCAGGTCACCTTTTCCATCAAACTCAATTGGATTTCGAACGAATTTGTAGGAATAACTCACGCCTTCGCAGTTTTCTTCCTTGCCGTTGAAGGTCTTGGGCAGGGCCTTTTCCGTTTCATTGAAGTAAGGCTGCAAATTGATCTTGATCGGCAAATAAACGGAAGATTCCCGCTGTTTCGCCGGTGGGATCTCCTGAACAGTGATGACAGGGGCTACCGCTTCAAGTCGAGATTTACAGGAACTGACAATCACAACGATTAACAAAAAGAAAAAGGCGCGATTCATCACACTAAAATTATCCGATCATTTCCAAGGCATGGTTCAAGGTAGCACTCGGACGCATGGCATGGGCTGTTTTCGCCAGATCCGGATGGTAGTACCCACCGATATCTGTAGCTGTTCCCTGCGAACTGTTTAGTTCTGCAAGGATCGCTGCTTCTTTGGATGACAATTCAGTAGCTATTTTTGAAAATGCATTTTTCAATGCAGTATCTTCATTCTGTTCAGCCAATGCCTGAGCCCAATAAAGCGCAATGTAGAAATGACTTCCACGGTTATCCAGCTGACCCGCGCTTCTTTCAGGAGATTTATTGTTGTCCAGTAATAAGCCTGTCGCTTGATCCAAGGTGTCAGCCAAAACTTTTGCTTGTTTGTTACCTGTCGTTACACTCAAATGCTCCAACGATGCAGCCAAGGCAAGGAATTCGCCCAGGGAATCCCAGCGAAGGTGACCTTCTTCCAGGAATTGCTCCACGTGTTTTGGTGCCGAACCTCCGGCTCCTGTTTCGAACAGACCGCCACCGTTCATCAACGGCACGATCGAAAGCATTTTGGCACTTGTTCCCACCTCAAGGATCGGGAATAAGTCAGTAAGGTAATCGCGCAATACATTTCCGGTGACGGAGATCGTATCTTGTCCTTTGACGATGCGTTCCATTGTGAATTGAATGGCATCATCCGGTGAAAGGATGCGAATATCCAATCCGGAAGTATTATGATCTTTCAGGTACAATTCCACCTTTTGGATCAATTGTGCATCGTGTGCACGCTCCTTGTTCAACCAGAATATCGCAGGGGTATTTGACAATCGCGAACGCGTCACGGCCAGTTTTACCCAGTCACGAATCGGTGCGTCTTTCACCTGGCACATTCTCCAGATATCACCTTCCTCTACGTTGCTAGTCAAGAGTACCTTTCCGTTTCCATCCACCACGTTTACAGTACCATTGGATTTGATCTCGAATGTTTTGTCGTGTGAACCGTATTCTTCTGCTGCTTGCGCCATCAAACCAACGTTCGGAACAGTCCCCATGGTTACCGGATCGAAGGCGCCATTTTTCTTACAGAAATCGATCATCACCTGGTAGATCGTCGCATAACTGCTGTCCGGAAGAACGGCTTTGGTATCCATTGATTTCCCATCCTTATCCCACATCTGCCCTGAATTACGGATCATAGCAGGCATGGAAGCATCCACGATCACGTCGCTTGGTACATGCAGGTTCGTGATCCCTTTTTCAGAATTCACCATCGCTACTTTTGGTCCGTTCGCAAAACATGCGTCGATATCCGCCTGAACAGCTGAACGCTGATCTGCAGGAAGACCTTCGATCTTTGCCACAAGGTCACCAAATCCGTTGCGCACATCTACACCGATGGAAGCTAACGTTTCTTTATGTTTTTCAAAAACCGGTTTGAAAAATGAGATCACGGCATGACCAAAAATGATTGGATCAGAGACCTTCATCATGGTCGCTTTCATGTGGAGCGAGAAAAGAACATTCTTCGCTTTTGCATCATTTACCTGTGCTTCAAGAAAAGCAACCAGTTTGCGTTTGCTCATGAAGGTCGCATCGATCACTTCTCCAGCCTGCAACGGACTGTCTTGTTTCAAAACGGTGGTCTGACCTTGCACGTCTGTAAATTCAATTCGGAATGTTCCTGCAGCTTCTGAAGTAACAGATTGCTCGTTGTGGAAGAAATCTCCATCGGTCATCGTTGCTACGTGAGATGTGGAATCAGCCGACCATTTCCCCATGGAATGCGGGTGTTTGCGTGCATAATTCTTCACTGAAAGTGGAGCTCTACGATCAGAGTTCCCTTCGCGGAGCACTGGATTCACTGCGCTTCCTTTGATCTTATCGTAGCGTGCTTTAGCTTCTTTATCTGCGTCCGTAGAAGGTGTATCCACATAATCCGGGATTTTGTATCCTTGAGACTGCAATTCTTTGATCGCTTCTTTCAACTGCGGAACGGAAGCACTGATGTTTGGTGTTTTAATGATATTCGCTTCAGGTGTTGTGGCCAATTTTCCTAACTCTGAAAGCGCATTTTCTACTTTTTGATCTTCTGACAAATATTCCGGAAACACCGAAAGAATCCGTCCTGCGAGTGAGATATCTTTTGTTTCGATCTCAATTCCTGCAGTTTTAGTAAACGCCTGAACAATTGGTAAAAAAGAATGAGTAGCCAACGCAGGTGCTTCGTCGGTCAGTGTGTAATAGATCTTTGAGTTTGAGCTCATGCAGCAGTTATTTATGTTTTAATAATTGGTTTTTGAAACGCCGATAAAGGTAGTTATTTCAGTGCATAGTTTGGAGCATGGAACATAGAACATGGAGCATGGACTTCATTTCTGTGAATAATTCCATTAGCGAAGCGGTCTATTTTCTATCAGCGCAGCGATCTATGCTCTAACAGCGAAGCGGTCTTGAAGTCTTTCGTCTTAGAGCGAAGCGGTCTTGAAGTTGAGCAAAGAACAAGGAACAAAGAACAAGGATTTTTTTGTCAATCCAGTAAAATTCAAAAGTCTTTTGTCTTGAAGTCTTTCGTCTTAGAGCGAAGCGGTCTTGAAGTTGAGCAAAGAACAAGGAACAAAGAACAAGGATTTTTTTGTCAATCCTGTCCTTAAGTCTTTTGTCTTGAAGTTGAGCAAAGAACAAGGAACAAGGATTTTTTTCTCAATCCCGTAAAATCCAAAAGTCTTTGAGCGAAGCGGTCTTAAAGTCTTTTTTCTTAAAGCGATAGCGGTCTATACTCTACTCAAAAAAATCAATCATCTTCTCCAGCGCACGAGCTCTGTGACTTTGTTGGTTCTTTTCCTGAAGCGTCATTTCAGCAAAGGTGCGCGTCGAATTTTCAGGGATGAATACCGGATCGTATCCGAATCCATCTGAGCCTGATCGAATTTTCGAGATGTGCCCATTCACGATACCGTCAAAAAAATGCTGTTCTCCATTCCAGTATAGGGCAATGCTCGTGCGAAAACGTGCACTTCGATCTTCCACATTCGCGAGATTCTTGAGCAGAAGGGCTATATTGGCTTCGGGATCTTTTGAACTGCCGGCGTAACGAGCAGAATACACACCGGGTGCGCCATTCAAGGCATGTACTTCCAGTCCTGTGTCGTCTGCAAAACAATTCAAACCAAATCGATCGTTAACATAAGAAGCTTTCAAGAGTGCATTTCCTTCAAGAGTATCCGCTGTTTCCGGGATCTCTTCCAACAGTTGCATGTCTGAGAGGGTGAGCAATTCGATGTGCTGGGGTAACAAGGATCGGATCTCTTTTGCCTTGTTTTCATTGTGACTTGCAAAGATCAGTTTCATTTTTCAGTTTTGAAAAGTTGGTCGTAGATGTGTTTATGGGCTTCGACGGAATATCTGTTACGTATGGTCTCCTGGCCATTATGTCCAAGTTGCCCCCTTAGTGCTACGTCTGTCAATAATAACTCAAGTTTTTCTTCCCATTCACCTGCAGAAGTCACCAGATATCCGTTCTTTCCGTGTTCGATAATCGACGTGTTTACTCCAACAGGTGACATCAATGTGGCCATACCTAATGACATATACTGCAGTCCTTTGAAGCCACATTTTCCTTCCGACCAGATATCGTGCTGAAGAGGCATAACGCCAATCTGAATCTTTGACAAATCTTCGATCTCCGTCTCTTTTTGCCATTTCACGTAGTGCAATGATTTTAGGTCAAACCCGGGGTCTTCATTCGAGATCACTACAAATTGAAATTCGTGTCGTTCTTCCAGATTTTTCAAGACAGGTAACAGTTCGTCGAGGTAACGCATCGTGGTGTGAGAACCTGTCCAGCCGATAACGGTGGGTAATGCCTGATGATCTACCGCTGTATTGTGGTGGTGATCCGTATCGATGGTCGTGGGAATGATTTGTACATTGTGGTTGAATTGTCGTGCATAACTGGCTAAATACTCATTCCCTGCAGAGACGGTATGTGCCCATTTCATGCAATAATTCACCTTCCAATAGGCTTTTACCCAATGAAACCGTGAATTGGTTTCACTGTAATTTGGAAGCCAGATTGCATCATCAAAATCATAGATATACTTTCTTCTTAACACCTTCGCGATGATCCATTCAAAGATCGGAGGGCCAATATGTGCTACCTCCCGGTGAATGAATATATGATCTGCTTTATGCAATTTAAATAGCAAACCAAAGCGTTTCAGAAAACAGTAGGTCACTTTCAGTGCCTTGAGCAGGTATTTTCTTTCTTTGTAAAGTGTTTGCCAGGTATCGTAATCGTAGAAAGGGTAAACCCCTAGTTCATAACCCTGATTTCGCAGGTGATCGAAGTATTGTTCAAATCGGAATCGTTGAGATGGCGCGCTGCCTTCGGGATAAGG
>CAIYQV010000232.1 GCA_903928365.1 uncultured Flavobacteriia bacterium | reverse complement strand
TACATGGGATAACAGTGTAACGAATGCTGTAGCGTTCACTCCTGTATCAACACAAACCTATACGGTAACCGGTACAGATACCAATGGTTGCACGGGCACAGATCAGGTGGTAGTCACAGTAAATTCGATTCCAACAGTTGGAGCAGGAGCAGACCAGTCTGTATGCCCTGGAACAACGGTAACATTATCTGGAGGAGGTGCAACTACTTATTCATGGAATAATGGAGTGAGTAATGGAGTTGGTTTTGTACCCGGTGTTGGAACAGTCATATATACAGTGACAGGAACAACAGTTGCAGGATGTACATCTACTGATCTGGTGACGGTAGTTGTTAACCCAAGTCCAGTGGTAGTAGCTGGTGTTGATCAAGCGGTATGTTTTGGAGAACAAGTAACATTAAATGGATCAGGAGCTTCGATTTACACTTGGACGAATAGTGTGACAGATGGTATTTTATTCACACCTTCATCGACTACTACATATACAGTAACGGGAACAGATGTAAATGGTTGTACCAGTACAGATCAGGTCATTGTAACGGTGAATCCTTTGCCGGTGGTTTCTGCAGGGAATGATCTTTCAATTTGTGAGAATTCCGGAATGACTTTAACAGGATCAGGAGCTACAAGCTATTCTTGGGACAATGGAGTTCAGAATGGAGTAACGTTCAATCCACCAGTAGGAACAACAACGTATACCGTAACAGGAACAACAGCCGCTAACTGTACTGGAACTGATCAGGTCAATATTACTGTGAACGCCTTGCCAACGGTAACTTTTGTGGCAGATACAACAGAGGGATGTCTGCCATTGCAGGTAGCACTTACAAATAATTCTTCGAATTCATCTGAATGCGTATGGACATTGAGTGATGGTACGGTATTGTTGGGTTGTGGGTCTGTTTCGCATTGGTTTACAACATCCGGATGCTTTGATGTGACATTGAGTGTTACAGATAATAATGGATGTGTGAATTCCTCGACATCCAATGACCTGATCTGTGTGGAAGCCCCTCCAGTTGCATCATTTGAGCCTTCAGCAAATGAAGTGGCTACTTACGATACAGAAATCTTCTTTGATAATACGACCTATGGTGCGTCAACTTACGAGTGGATATTTGGAGATCCTGAGGGAAGTAATTTTTCGACAGAAGAGAATCCTTCGCATACCTATCCGAATATGGGAGGAGAATACAATGTATTATTAACAGCCTATTCACCATTAGGTTGCTCGGATACGGCCTGGGCAACGATTATAGTAAAAGAAGACCTCATTTTCTATGTGCCGAATACATTCACTCCTGATAATGATGGGTACAACGAAGAATTTAAACCAATCTTTACCGCTGGATTCAATCCATATGAATATGACTTCTTTATCTTCAATCGCTGGGGACAAATCGTATTTGAATCGCATAACTCAGAAGTGGGTTGGAATGGCAGTTATGGTTCAAATCATGAGATTAAAAATGTGCAAGATGGCACTTATACGTGGTTGATCCGATACCGACTAACGGAAGGTAACGGATACCGAAAAGTTACCGGGCACGTCAATGTAATCAGATAGATTTAATGGAAATATCAAAAAGAAAAAGCAGAATTGAAATTCTGCTTTTTCTTTTTTTTTATCAAATATTTCTGCGCTTTTTTTCTTTCATGATCAGTGATAATTCGCGACTGGTCTGACCAGCAACCGATGTATTCTCATCAGCCCTTCTCAATAAATAGGGCATCACCTCCTTCACAGGTCCGTAAGGAACATATTTGGCGACATTGTATCCCTCATTAGAAAGATTGTAAGAAATGTGATCACTCATTCCCAACAATTGCGCAAAATAAATACGTTTATCATTCTTTGCAATGCCAGCAGACTGAATCAATTCAGAGAGAAAAAGGGAACTTTTCTCGTTGTGTGTACCGGCACACAGTGCGAGTACATCTATATTTTTAATTACTAACTCAAGTGCAGTATCAAAATCATTATCACAAGCAACTTTATCTGGTTGAATAGGGGAAGGGTAATTCTTGATTCTAGCTCGCTCCCTTTCTTTTTCCATATATGCGCCTCTGACCAGTTTTATACCGTAATGAATACCTTCTTCCCTGGCAATTTTGATCATTTCCTTCAAAAAATCAACTCGGTCATGTCTGTAGATCTGAAGTGTATTATAAACGATGGCCTTTTCACGATTGTATTTGCGCATCATATCAAGACAAATCCGATCAATGGTATCCTGTATCCAAGTCTCTTCTGCATCAATGAATAAAGGTACTTGATGTTCATGAGCTGCTTTGCAAATGGAATCAATTCTTGAAACGATCGTTTCGAAGTTTACTTTTTCAACATCAGTGAATTCGGAGGAATTGCTATTGGCTTTTTCCAGTATGCTGAATCTTGAAATCCCGGTGACTTTAAATACAGCAAAAGGGATCGCCTTATTTTTCGAAGCGGCCAGTATCGTATCTATAATCTCCTGCACGGTAGCATCGAAATCTTCATCACTTGTCTTTCCTTCAACGGAATAATCGAGGATCGTACCAATACCGAATTTGTTCAGGTGAGCAATCGTTTCCTTGCATTCTTCGATCGTTTCACCACCGCAAAATTGGGTGAATATCGTTTTTTTGATCAATCCTTTAATCGGTAATCCTGACTTCAAAGCAAAGTTTGTGGCTGATTTACCGAACTTTACCATGGAAGGGTTGCCGATGATCTTGAATAGCCAGTAGGCCTTTTTCAAAGAGGAGTCTGATTTACTTTTAAAAGCGATTTCCGTGTTATCAAATGAGATCATAGGATAAAATTACATGCTTTTGACCGATCAAAGATAAGTGTTCACTCTCTTTATTTACATTTGTTATTATGAGTATGCATCCCGCTGTATTTGATCAAACCTTTTTCGGTTCGCTGGCTGAGTCCCCATTAAGTGAGATTATCCGTGAGAAATTCCCTCATTCTAAGATTGTTATCATGGTGGATGAGAATACACATGATCATTGTCTTGAGTATTTGTTGACAACATTCGAAGAACTGGCTGAAGCCGAAGTAATGCTTTTGCCGGCCGGTGAAGAAAATAAAGTGCTCGAGGTTTGTTATCAGGTGTGGCAGGCCCTTTCAGAATATCAGATTGGAAGAAAGGATCTTGTGATCAATCTTGGTGGAGGTGTAGTGACAGATATGGGAGGCTTTATTGCATCGGTATTTAAACGAGGACTCGAATTTATTCAGATACCAACCACTTTACTTGGAATGGTTGATGCGGCAATAGGAGGTAAGACAGGTATCGAT
>CAIYQV010000231.1 GCA_903928365.1 uncultured Flavobacteriia bacterium | reverse complement strand
TTTGAAATGATCCCTGTTTTCTTCAGCTCGGCATACTCACGGATCGAATCTTCCATATCCATCGCCATGCTCCGGAAATTGGCTTTTTCATAGTTGAGCGAAGATTTCGGGCTGAAATTAAGATCTGCGGATACCTTCGTAATATCGAAATCCGCTCCCAGAATTGTGAATGACCAGTTTTCAGAAGCTTCGAGTTCTTTAATGATCCCTGCGATCATTCGGGCATCGTATTTTTTACTGGCGTTCTCGTGACCGTCAGTTAGGATGATGACTACCACAGACATTTCATTTTCTCGGATCTGGTGCTCGAACTTATCACGAATATTCCTCGTAGCTTCACCGATGGCGTCATAAAGAGCAGTCAATCCATCCGGGTTGTAGACCTCATATTTCAGGTCAATCAATTTATCAGCAGGCGTTTCCCGAAGGATGTGTTGTACCTGGTCATTAAAGATGGTGAGTCCGGACAGAAATGTTTGTTCGGGATACTCCTTCGTCAATGAACGAACCGTCGCAACTTGTTGATTGAAAAGTTGTACTGTTCTTTCTCTGTCATTTGACATCGAACCACTACTATCCAGGATGAAGTGGTAAAGTGTTGTTTTGTTTTTCATGGTGTATAAATTTTAAAGTACACCACAAAGTTCCCCCGATCAGATAGTAAATAGAAATCCTTGCAACCTTGCAGAGGGAGAGAGGAGGGATTTTAAAACATATTGCGATACGCGATAATTGATGTTGGTTTGGGATTTCCTTTCTTTGAACTGAATCCTTTCCAAGCCATTTCATCATGTTGCTTAAATTTTAATAACATTAAATAGTATTTACAAAAAAGCATATATTTGTAAAAAGTAATTTGCATTATGGGTAGAGAAAAACCAGTTTTATTACCGAAACACAAGAAGATACTCGAAGAATTGGGGGAGAATATTAAGCTTGCTCGTCTAAGGAGGAAATTTAGTGCAGAGCAAGTTGCTGAACGTGCCAACATCAGTAGGCCTACATTAACAGCTATTGAAAAAGGATCTGAAAGTGTTAGTATTGGTTTGTATCTCCAAGCTTTGATTGTTCTTGGGTTGGAAAAGGATTTTCTACTTCTTGCCAAAGATGATGAGTTAGGCAGAAAATTACAAGATGCGAACTTAAGTACAAGGGAAAGAGCTCCAAAAAAACGATAAGCCATGGCCAAAAAAAATATTAAAAGAGAAGTTTATGTTTATGCAGATTGGCATGAATTAAATGGACCTGTGTTCATGGGGGTTTTACATGCTGAACTATTGAGGGGAAAAGAGATCTTTTCATTTGAATATGAAAAGGCATGGTTGCAATCAGGAAAAGCTCAATTGCTGGATCCGGATTTACAATTATTCTCAGGAATACAGTATTTGACCGATCAGCAAAAGCATAATTTTGGTATGTTTCTGGATTCTTCACCTGATCGATGGGGACGTATTTTGATGCGACGAAGAGAAGCGGCAATAGCGAGACAAGAGCAAAGAACTCCAAATAACTTATTTGAAACTGATTACCTGTTGGGAGTGTATGATGGTCACCGAATGGGTGGATTGCGCTTCAAATTGGATCCAAACGGCCCTTTTCTAAACGACAACAAAGCAATGGCGAGTCCACCCTGGACATCAATTCGTGAATTGGAACAAATCAGCTTAAGATTAGAAGATGATGATGTTGTCAATGATCCGGAATACATGAAATGGTTAAGCATGTTGGTTGCTCCCGGATCCTCATTGGGAGGTGCGAGGCCAAAGGCAAGCGTACTTGATCATGCAGATCATTTATGGATTGCTAAATTCCCGAGTAAGAATGATTCATCTGATATTGGTGGATGGGAGATAGTGACACATGAATTAGCTATTTCAGCCGGAGTGAATATGGCTGAGGCCCAGGCGAAAAAATTTAATACCAACAATCATACATTTCTAACTAAACGATTTGATCGATCTGAAAATGGAAAACGTATCCATTTTGCTTCAGCGATGACGTTATTAGGGCATGTGGATGGAGAAGATCACAGTGAAGGAACAAGTTATCTTGAATTGGTCGAATTCATTATTACCCACGGATCCAATGTATATCAGGACTTGGAGCAACTCTGGAGACGCATAGTTTTTAGTATTTGTGTATCAAATACGGATGACCATTTACGTAATCATGGATTTATTCTGACTTCAGGAGGATGGCAACTTTCACCTGCTTATGATATTAATCCTGTGGAAACGGGTACAGGCTTAAAGTTGAATATAACTGAGGATGATAACGCCCTGGATCTGAATCTTGCATTAGAAGTATGTTCATACTTCCGATTAAAAACGGAACGAGCAAATGAAATCATTGAAGAAGTCAAGAATTCGGTACGGCAATGGAGAATGATTGCCAGAAAATACGGCTTATCAAATCTTGAATGTGATTTAAAGTCAACAGCTTTTTCCAGGAGTGAATAATCGATAGTAATTAGCTTTTAGAAAATCGATCCTGACACCTCATCGGTATCCAGTCCCATGTAGGTTGAGAATGTTTTTCTGATTCTGTCAGGACAATGGGGAAGACCGAATTACCTATTATCCGTCAAATACTCATACAAATGATCTTCTACGCGGTGTTTCAATTTGTATTTGAAATGCACAACCGGTTCTGAAGATTTAGGCATTACATCTTGCTTAACACTTCCTTTGACAATTTCGACTTCTCCGATACAATAGAAGTCGGTTCCTTCACCATCAGACTTCTTAACAAACAATAAAATCAAATCTGAATTGATTACATTTTGAATCTCCTGACTTTCTAATTTTCGGTTGGATCTCGATTCCCATGCAAAGGTTTCCTGATCAATGAAATGATCATTGTATTGAGTGCTTTCTGAGATTTGATCAGACTTCTTATATGTCACAAAGCAAGGAGTTTGACTATTCACGGTTTTATAACCATACACAACACTGCTAATGTCTGTAGGCCAATTTAAAATTCGACAAACGTCTTTTCTCGAATACTTTTCTCCAACTAAAAAACCATTGGATAGTTTCTCAATCTTGAATTTGGAATTGTAGTTATATACGGAATAAGAAATAGAGTCTTCAAGGAATTCTCTGAATAGTTTATTTTCCAATTGTGTTCTGAATGCCGATTCCAGTTCAATGTTAGTCCCTCTTAAACTTATAATACCTTTCGGTTTTTTAATAAACTCAAAATTCAAGTTGGAGATTATAGAATGTAAGGTCTCGTCCGTAATGGAAAAACCATAAGCCTGATAGAATTTTGTTCGAAACTCTTCAGTTTTAATACTTGATTCTTTAAGGAGATGATCCAATAGGTAACTTTCTTCTACTCTTTTCCCATTGTTGATTTCACTGCTGAACAACTCCAATAAATCTGTTTGTTCTTTTGAGAGCTTTCCTATCAGTTCATCCTCAATATTTAGGAGAAAATTGAAATATGATTTGGAATAATTTACGTAGCTGAAAGGATTTCTAGATCCGTGTTCAATGAAATCCATCATCATTGGTATTCTACCCAGCTTAAACCTCAATAATTTGTAATCGCTTTCCAAATCTTTTTTCAGCTGCATGTTAGCAGTATCAATAGCAGCGAAAATTTTCTCTTTAGTGATCTTATCAAAATTGATGGTCGAAGAACCTGGCATAAGCTGACTTCCTGTGGAGATCAGGTTGCGCAATGTGTCCTTGTTGTAACTGGTGTCGCCGTACAAGGCAATCGGAACGAGGTAATTATTGTTGTAATTCCCAATGAAATCGATGACGGTCAGGTATTCTTTGTTGTTCACCTTTCGGAGTCCACGCCCCAATTGCTGCACGAAGATGATGGCAGATTGTGTTGGACGCAACATAATGATCTGATTGATCCGAGGTATGTCGATTCCTTCGTTGAAGATGTCCACCGTGAAAATGTAATCTAGCTTTTCAGCTTTCTGATCGCTCTCCAATCTTCGGATAGCATCGGCTCGTTTATCCTCGCTGTCGTCGCCAGTCAGGGCTACCGTTTGGTAATTCCGCTTATTGAATTCTTCCGAGAGTGCATGTGCTTCCTCTTTTCGGGAACAGAAAATTAATCCACGGACATTTCCATCATCACAACCATAGATTTCTGTTGTTTCGATGATTCGGTTTACGCGTTCATCAGCCGTTAAAAGGTTGAAGTCGCATTTGTCCTCAATGATTTGCCCGTTGATACTTAAGTCGGTCACGCCGTAATAATGAAAAGGACTCAGCATGTCTTCATCCAAAGCGCGGTGCAGTCGAATTTCGTAGGCAATGTTGTATTCGAAAAGTTTGAACACATCGAGACCATCGGTTCGTTCAGGCGTTGCGGTCATCCCAAGCAAGAAATCCGGATCGAAATAATCCATGATTTTTTGGTAGGAACTCGCTCCTGCGCGGTGCGTTTCGTCGATGACAATATAATCGAAATGGTCTTTTGCAAATTGTTGGAGGTGCTCGTCTTTCGAGATCGTTTGCACCGTGCAGAAAATGAAATCCGCTTCCAGTTCACGATTACTCCCTGAATACAAGCCCATCGAAATTCCAGAAAACAGATTTTGATAAGTCTCCATCGCTTTCTTTGCAATGGTTTGTCTGTGGACGATAAAAAGGAATTTTCGTGGTTGGTACGCCTGAACA
>CAIYQV010000230.1 GCA_903928365.1 uncultured Flavobacteriia bacterium | reverse complement strand
TAAATTGCTGAATCAAGTCATTTTTGGTCAGAACCTCTCCCTTGACTCGAAGCGCATCCAACTCTTTGTTGCGAATATCTTTCTTACGCTGACGGTACCAATGAAGCAAACTTGATGGAAGTAAACGGCGTATTAGATCCCTCATTTACTGCGAAACAAATGTGTAAGTGATCGTGCCTTCTTGCTGAGTAGAGGCTGAACCGGAATAATTAAATCGGGATTTACGAGCGTATATCACTGCTTGATCGATCATACACTGATTCGATCCTGAGGAAGCCACAGGTACTGCGGAAACAACATTTCCATTTTGATTGACCTTGATATGTACAGTTACTCTGCCGGTTGAACCATAGCCACATGTATACCCCGGATTCCGAATCCACCAATTGTCGTTTTGATGAGGTGTTCGACCCTTCAAGGACCAATCCACCATCACATTTCCGGAATATGCCGTTTTGCCGCCTTTTTGGGAAGATGTCTGTTCGCTACTCCGATCCGAAGAAGATGACTGGACTTTTTTTCTTTGCTCCATTTCCTCTTTGATCGCTTGCCTTTTTGCAGCGCCACCTGTTTCTTCAAACAACTGTTTCTCGTAATCTTTGGCTTTGTTCGCACCATCCTCAGAAGGCGCATTCTGTGACCAATTCTCATCAGAACGCTTTCGCTGGTCATCACTACTTCTGGAAATGCTTTTTACGTCGGAGAGGCTTTGGTCTTGCTGAATCATCAAATCTTCTGGTGTTACCATCAGTTCTTTTTCATCTTGCACGCTCACCTCAGGTTGATCACTGAATGGATTTACAGGCCAATATTGCTCATAGATCTCAAATTGCAGATATACAAACACACCCGTGAAAACCGCAAATGCAGCGATGATTCCCCAGCGATATCTCTCAATAAATTGGATCACGTTCTTTTAATTATTGGACATCGGTTGTATCACCCTCGATTCCTTGCAATAAAAATACTGTATTTGTCCGTTCTTGCTTAACACTATTAATTCTTTGTCCACTTGTCGTATAGATTCAAACTCCAAAGGAAGAATCATTTCTACCTTCACGTTATACAATCCATAATGCGTACCGTCGTATACCATAAAATATTCTTTACCTATTCGAGTAACGCTTTTATATTGAAGCGGTAACAATATAGTTCCTTTGGAATCGATCACTCCTTGCATACCGTTCAATTCTGCAATTGCTGTTCCTGCAACAAAACTTTCTGCATAGGAATAGGCAGGTTGAATGGTTACTTTTCCAAGCAGATCGGTGAATCCCCAACCTTTTCCTTTGGAAAAAGCCATAACGGAACTAATGTCCCCGATCTCATTGAAGGTAGCTGCAAGTATCACTCGACCATTTTTATCGATCACACCATACTTCCCTTTGAATTTAATGACCGTGAGATTAGAATTAAATTGACCTTTTGCCGGAGAATTAGGGAAAGTCTCATATTGCACAGGAATGATCAAATTTCCGGAAAGGTCAATATACCCAATTTTTCCGTTCTGAATAACCATGGTGCGATCTATCACCGGTTTCATGATCCGATCATATTGCGCATTGATCACGACCTCACAATTCCGTTTCATCAAACCATATTTTCCATTGTCCTCGAAGATCAACAAGGTATCACTAAAAAATTCAACCGAACTATACCCGGGAGCTACGACATTGGTTCCATAGATATCTATGAATCCTTGATTCTCTCCCATTTGAACTTTTGCAATGCTATCTGAGAACGAGAATGCTTCCTCATACTTTTCCGAAATGCGCTGATTGAAATCTGCATCGTAGTAGCCATACAGACTATCTTTTTGTCCATACGCTAACCCATCTGACAAGGTACCGAGTTCTTTGAATTCGACAGGAAACACGCACTTACCTGAACGATCAATCATTCCGTACTTTCCTTCAATTTCTACCACAGACCTACCCTTTTCAAAATCTGTAGCTGACGTATAAATGAAGGGTACGATCAACTTATTTCCTTTATCAATGAACCCATATTTTTCCTCTCTCATAACGAGAGCCAGTCCTTCACTAAAAAACGCAGCTTGTTGGTATTGATGTTTAATATGCGCTTTTCCATCATAATCCATGAATCCGTATAGGTTCCCTACATTAAATGGAAGCAGTTGCAATTTGAAATTCTTTATGTCAACCTCCAGCTCCTCAACATACGGATAATGAGGATAAGCAATCCGAAATTCATCAATACGATTCTCACTGAATTCACTCATGAACAACTCATAGATCTTTCGCCATGCAGCACCAACATTTCTATTCTTAGGATAATTCTTAACGAAGGAACTGTAAGATTCGATAGTATTATTTTCTGTAGTGATTCGAAAGATTTGATCTTCAGCCTCTCGTACATGAACGCTTGTCGGATATTTTGAACAAAATTCAAGATAGGAAGACACGGAACCATTTTTCGTCAATTCGAAATAAAGCAGGTCTTCATATCGCATCTTAGCCCTATTGAAATATTCGCTGTAAGGATAGGAATGCATGAACTGTTCCATCGACTGAGAGTTATGGACTAATTCTGCTTTTGAAAAGGCAATCGAATCTCTTCTATGCGTAGCTGTATAAAATTCATTCGCCCATGGGTGCTCCTGCATGAAACGATCGTACGACTGCAGGGTATTTTCTTTGGAAGCCAACTTAAAAAATTCCGTACTGACTTTCGTTTTAAGCAGCACGATATTAACATAATCCAAACCGGGAGCGATGGAAGAATAATAAGCCTTTCGTTCTTCTTGCAACAACTGGTAGGCGCTGTCTGCTATCACAATGTATCGATAGGCTGAGTCAATCTGATGAAAGGGATTATCATTTCGGTAATAAATGTTAGCTAAGCCATAAGCCGCTGCAGCCGGATGCTTTTTCAAGGATCGTTCGAAGTACTTTTTTGCTTTGAAGTAATCATAGATTTTCAAAGCTTCATAAGCCTTTTCGATCTTAGACGCTTCAGCACGCTGAGCGCAAAAAGCAAAAAGCAGAATAAAAACGATTTTATATCGGATGGGACTCACTGTTGGCACTTACTTATTCAACGAAACAGCTTTAGTAATGTTTCCTTTTTTCAATGAAAAAAGCCTCCTATCAAATGACAGAAGGCTCCACTATTTTCAAAACGGTAATTACTTAAGGTGACGACCGTATCTGTTTTTGAATTTATCGATTCGACCAGCTGTATCCACAAACTGAACGATACCTGTAAAGAAAGGATGTGATTTGTGTGAGATATCCAATTTCACCAATGGATAATCATTTCCGTCTTCCCATTTAACTGTTTCACTTGAAGTGGCACAAGAAGGACACAAAAAAGAATAGTCATTTGACATATCTTTAAACACAACCAATCTGTAGTCTTCCGGATGTATATCTTTCTTCATAACGAGGTAATTATATCTTATTTTCCCTTAAAACGGGTTGCAAATTTAATATAATCTTTTAAAATTCTTCACTTTTTTGAATTAAAATATTGTCCCTTTTAATTCGTTATTTTTGTTGAGCCTCAAAAAAGAGTCCATTTGAAACTTTATTTGTTCCTTTTTACTGTTTTGATCGCCCTTGCTTCTTTGCTTCAAAGTTGCAAAAAGAACCTTATATCATCCAAGGAACATCTGGAGTTTTCGTTAGACACACTTGTATTTGACACGGTGTTTACGACCATAGGTTCTACGACGCAGCAATTCAAGATTTACAACAAGGAAAATAAGACGGTCCGAATCGATGAGATCGAACTTATGGGAGGTGAATCCTCCCCATTTCGAATGAACATTGATGGGCTTCAAGGCACAAATTTAGCTGGCTTAGAGATTGAAGCAACGGATAGCCTGTTTGCATTTGTAGAGGTAACTCTTTCTATTAACGGTCAAAATCTCCCTATGATAGTGGAAGACTCGATCCGGTTCAGGACCAATGGAAAGGATCAGTATGTAAAGCTTGCTGTTTGGGGACAAGATGCTTATTTCCACTATTCCAATTTTCAAGCAGGTATTTTTGACCTCAATGAAGGCACGTGGCCAAACGATAAACCTCATGTCGTTTACGGCGCAGCGATTGTTGATTCAGCTAAATCACTAACTATTCCCGCAGGCACAGACATCTTCCTTCATAAAAATGCTTTGATGTACGTATACAAAGGCTCATTGAATATTCAGGGAACACTGGGTAACGAGGTAACATTCCAGGGAGATCGCTTAGAATCCATGTATGATGATGTCGCAGGCCAGTATTATGGGATCTATTTTCAAGAAGCACAACCCTCCACGATTGATTATGCGATCATTAAAAACGGTATTTCCGGAATTCACATGTACTCCCGTGATGCAGCCTCCTCAGGATATACGCTTCATTTAACAAACTCCATCATCGAGAACAACGCAAGCTATGGCGTTTTTCTTTATTCCGGGCCCAAATTGAAAGCCGAGAATTGTGTCATCGCAAAGAATGGTGCCCATGCCTTACTCGTATTGGAAGGAGCAGATTTCAACTTCAATCACTGTGATCTTTTAGGATATGGAACCGGAGGCAACAGCACACCAGCTGTAGGCATTAGCAATTTCTATAATGATTATGCAAACAATACCACCAATGTCGGCTCGATAAATGAAGGAAAGATCTACAATTCGGTCATTTATGGAAATGAAATCTCGGAAATCGTATTTGATACGATTAGCGATGCAGCAATCACGCTATCATTCGATATTCAAAACTGTGTGATTAAAAGAGAAACGGCAGCTTCAGAGAATTACTATTCATCCATTTATTGGAATGGCAATCCGCTATTCAATGACATCACCGTGGGAGACTATTTGTTCTCAGCCTCCTCTGCTATGAACAATCATGGAAATGCGAGTCTGGGAACGCCACCTGTTACGACAGACATCAAGGGGCTACCAAGATCTGGATCAACTCCTGATATCGGAGCATACGAAAACTAAAAAGGGAGAACTTTCGCCCTCCCCTTTTCCAAGTTTCCAAGAATTATTTTGTTTGAATTAAGCGTTAGCTACATTCATATTATCCAATACATCCATCACTACTTTCACTGCTTCTGCAGATTCTTTCAGCAATGCTTTTTCATCATTGTTCAAGTCAAGCTCGATGATCTTTTCGATACCATTCTTACCAAGTACAACCGGTACACCAAGATAGATATCACTCAATCCATATTCACCCTGCAACCATGCACACACCGGGAAGATACGTTTCTGATCACGGATTACTGCTTCAACCATTTGCGCTGCTGCAGCACCTGGCGCATACCACGCTGAAGTACCAAGTAACTGAACGATTTCACCGCCACCGAATTTCGTGCG